>NZ_JBSPEI010000030.1:0-26326 GCF_055796175.1 Pseudocitrobacter sp. 2023LY-00077
CCGTATCATTGAGTGCCCACACAGATTGTCTGATAAATTGTTAAAGAGCAGTTGCAACGCGGCTTTACGCTCACCGTTGCGAGGTCCCGTATAATACGTTTTCCTCTTTCAGAGTCAACCCCATTTTCAAGGATTTTTCTCTTCAACCGAACCGGCTGTTTGTGTGAAGTGATTCACATCCGCCGTGTCGATGGAGGCGCATTATAGGGAGTTTGCTTCTTAGCACAAGGCCTTTTTAGATCTTTTTTTCTGACTGCTGTTTTTTCAAACTCTTTGCCTTCTAACTGCGCAATTTGCTTAAATTTTGAGGTGAGAAACCGCGAAATCGGGGCAATAATGATCGTCTGTTCCCTAAAACGATCGTTTTAAAGAGGTAATCATGGCCGCAAACTTGCGCCACTATAAAGATCTTTTCCCAACCATTGGCGCTCGCGT
The DNA here is from genome assembly GCF_055796175.1 of Pseudocitrobacter sp. 2023LY-00077. Lineage (NCBI taxonomy): Bacteria > Pseudomonadati > Pseudomonadota > Gammaproteobacteria > Enterobacterales > Enterobacteriaceae > Pseudocitrobacter > Pseudocitrobacter sp. 2023LY-00077. The sequence continues at coordinate 436 of NZ_JBSPEI010000030.1, forward strand.
GCTGATTGATCCCACAAGCGTAGTGATTGGCGACGTTCGTATTGGCGATGATGTCAGTATCTGGCCGCTGGTCGCCATTCGTGGCGATGTTAATTATGTCCAGATTGGCGCGCGCAGCAATATCCAGGACGGTAGCGTTCTCCACGTGACCCATAAATCGACTCATAACCCGGACGGTAATCCGCTCATCATTGGCGACGACGTCACGGTTGGGCATAAAGTGATGCTACACGGCTGCACCGTGGGCAATCGGGTTCTGGTCGGGATGGGGTCTATCTTGCTGGATGGCGTGGTGGTTGAGGATGACGTCATGATTGGCGCGGGTAGTCTGGTGCCGCAGCATAAGCGCCTGGAAAGTGGCTATCTTTATCTGGGCAGCCCGGTTAAACAGATCCGCCCATTAAAAGCGTCTGAACTGGAAGGGTTGAAATACTCGGCCAACAACTACGTGAAATGGAAAGATGATTATCTGAATCAGGATAACCAGACCCAACCCTGATTATCTTCCTGCTGGTCGCGGATAAGATCGCTGGCTTCCTCTTCCAGGTCCCAGCGATTTTCCTGAAACAGCGCTACCCATGCCTGAGGCGTTTCGCCGCCAAAACGGGCGATCATCGTTTCGCGGCGGATGGCACACATTAATTGCATGCCCTGCACCAGCGCCGGAAAACAGACTGCACACTGGTTGTCATCCCAGTGCTCGCGGTCAGGAAACTGAATGGCCTGATTCATTCGCGCAACGCCTGCTTCATCTGTTCAATCACCGGTTCGATTTCCGGCAGCACGCCATGCCAGAGCAATACCGCATGCGCCGCCTGCCCCACCAGCATACCTAATCCATCGGCACACTGTTTTGCCCCATGCTGACGACACCAGGCGAGGAACGGTGTATCCCCTTTCTGATAAAACATGTCGTAGCAATAAAGAGAAGGATGAATCAGCGATGCCGGGATCGCAGGGATCTCGCCATTAATGCCGCTTGATGTTGCATTGATAATTAAATCAAACTCATGCCCTTCCAGCGCATTCAGCCCCAATGCCTGAACGCTGCCCGTATGCGCAAAAAGCTGCGCCAGTTCTTGCGCACGGGATGCGGTACGGTTGGCAATGGTGACGGCGCAATCCATCGAGAGCAGCGGCAGCAGGACACCGCGCGTCGCGCCGCCCGCCCCCAGCAGCAGAATTCGTAGCCCCGGTCGGATAAAGGAGAGGCGCTCAAGGTCGCTCAGCAAACCGATGCCATCAGTGTTATCCCCCAACAAACGCCCGTCTTCCAGTCGCTTGAGCGTATTTACCGCCCCTGCCAGCGCAGCGCGCTCGGTCAGCTCATCTGCCCGGGCGAACGCTTCTTCTTTAAAAGGTACGGTGACGTTCGCCCCCTTCCCCCCTTGTGCAAAGAAGGCGTTGAGCGTGTTAACAAAATCATCAAGCGGCGCCAGCACGCGCCCATAAGGATGAGTAATGTTCAGCTGCTGCGCAAACTGTTGATGAATAAAAGGCGATTTGCTGTGCGCAATCGGGTTACCAAAGACAGCATAGGTTTCCATGAGTTACCCCTGGCGGAAAAGTTCGCCCGTCAGGGCATCACGGATTTCAGATGGATTGAGTCGACCACCGGTCAGCGCATCCACCACCGGGAACGCATCGCCAAACTGCTGGCGAACTTCTTCTGTTGTGCGGCACGGCGGCTGGCCGGTAAGGTTCGCACTGGTCGAGACCAACGGTTTACCGTACGCATTGCAAAGTTCGATGACCACCGGATGATCGGTGACGCGCACCGCGAGGGAGTCAAAGCGCCCCGTCAGCCAGTCGGGGGTTGTGGCTTTAGCCGGGAACACAAACGTGACCGGTCCAGGCCAGCAGGCAAATACGGCATCACGCTGTGCGGCAGTTAACGCGGCATCATCAATATACGGTTTCAGTTGTTCGAAGCTTGCCGCAATCAGAATCAGCCCTTTTTCAACCGGGCGTTGTTTGAGTTCCAGCAGACGATGAACGGCGATTTCACTGTCAGGGTCGCAACCGACGCCAAACACAGCTTCGGTTGGGTAAGCGATGACTTCTTTATTCTTCAGAGCGACAACCGCACGCTGTACGGTTTCTGATGGCAGGTTATTATTCACTGATTTATTCCGCCGGGATCGGCTTTCCACATTGTTTACTGGCACAGTAGCGTTTCAGGCCATGCGCCGTTTTCTTTTCGATGAGTAGCGGGTAATGACACTCTGGACACTCGCCCGCAACAGGGGTGAAGTTAAGCACAAACTGACACTCCGGATAGCGATCGCAGGAGTGAAACGTTTTGCCATAGCGTGAACGCCGCTGAACCAGATGCCCTTGCTGGCACTGTGGGCAGGCGATAGCCGTTTCATCAGGTTTGTCGATAAGTTCGGTATGCTCGCAGGCCGGATACTGGCTGCAACCAATAAACATCCCAAAACGCCCCTGACGGAGCGCCAGCTCGGCGCCACATTCCGGGCACAACTGCCCCTCCAGAATTTTGACGATATGTCCATCCGCCTGACTCTTCAGGGGACGGACATAGTCACACTCTGGATAATGGGAACAACCAAGAAACGGCCCATGCTTGCCGGACCGTATTACCAGTTCAGCCCCGCACTGCGGGCAGGGCTCATTTTTACGCACTGTAAAGAGTGCTGATTTGGCCATAACAACTCTTACTGCTGCATCATCGAATTAGTGCAGCATACCTTCATTCACGTCGAAGAGTAATTCTTCCATTTGTTGATACGCGTTTTCACACCCCGGAAGATTGAACAGAACCATCAGAATCACCCATTTGAGATCTTCCAGTTCGAACTCTGCGGTATCCAGAGCCATCACGCGTTCAATCACCATTTCTCGCGTTTCGAGGTTTAGCACCTGAATCTGTTCCAGGAATAACAAGAATCCCCGACAACTGGCATCCAGTCTCTGGCTCTCTTCCGCCGTAAAGATGCGAACAGAAAGCGGATCGGAAGCCAACTGCATCGGTTCGACAAGCCCTTCCTGATAATCAGCGAGCTTCTCCAGCCACATCAACGCGTTGAAAATGTCCTCACGTTCAAAACCTGCCTCGGTGAGATCCCGTGTCAGTTTATCCTGATCCACGCGCATTTCAGCTTCGTTATGGATGTAAGTTTCAAACAAGTACAGTAGTACGTCGAACATGGCATGCCCTCCTTAATCGGACATAGCCGCCGGGTACAGCTGCGATCCATCCTGCTAACTCCAGTTCGAGTAGCTGAGCCACGGTCACTGGCACAGGTTGGCCGGCACGTTCAGCGACGACGTCAACAGGTGTTACCTCATCTCCTACGTTAGCCAGGAGCTCAGGAAATGGCAATGCTACAGAATCCTGATCTGGTGAATATTTTGACGTATCCTGCGCATTTGCGGACTGAAAAAGCGCAATTTGCCGTGTTTCAAGAATATCTTCAGGCGTTGTGACTAATATCGCGCCCTGTTGAATCAACCAGTGCGGCCCCTCACTGCCCGGGTTACCCAGAGGCCCAGGAATCGCATACACTTCCCGCCCCTGATCCGCTGCACAACGCGCCGTCACCAGCGAACCACTTTTCAACGCCGCTTCAACCACCAGCACACCACGGCTGAGGCCGCTGATAATGCGATTACGCCGAGGAAAATTATGCGGCAACGGCGTCATCGCGAGGGGAAACTCCGAGACCAGCGAGCCGCCAGACGCCACAATGTCATCCGCCAGCTGGCGATGCCGATGTGGATAGATGTGACTCAGGCCATTACCCAATACGGCGATGGTTTTACCCGCCATACGTAATGCGCTGCGGTGAGCAACCGCATCAATCCCCAGCGCAAGTCCGCTGGTGATGGTCACGCCCTGCTGCGCAAAGGCTTCGCAAAACACGCGCCCCCAGCGTTCGCCGTACCATGAGAAGCTCCGGCTACCGACCACCGCCAGTTGATCAGAACTCAGCAGCGACAGGTTTCCGCGAACGAAAAGCGCGGCCGGGTAATCACTGATGGCCCGCAGCGCTGTGGGGTAGAGAGGCGAACTGGCCAGCAGCAGGTGATTATCAGGCTGCGAGAGCCAGTGCTCGCTTTCGCTAACCTCTTGCGCTGTCATCGAAAAAAAACGCGCCGCCTGCTTCGCGGTTAACCCAACGTCGCGCAGGTTTTTCAACGTCACTGTCGCTTCACAAATCAGGGTATCGGCGATGTTTTGCATCCTGTCGCCGTATAGATCGTTTACCTTTATCAGGCGAAGCCATATCTCTGTAGGTGACATCCTTTTCCCCTTGCCACAAGCGGCATCAGCAATCTTTGCGATTGGTCACTGATGCTGTCAATTAGAGGGGGTTTTGTCTAGAATAGAGATAATATTCTTTCCAACTCCTGAACAGAACTCTGGAGATTTATGGCAGTTTTGCAAGTGTTACATATTCCGGACGAGCGTCTTCGCAAAGTCGCTAAACCGGTTGAAGAAGTGAATGCAGAAATTCAGCGTATCGTCGATGATATGTTCGAAACTATGTACGCTGAAGAAGGTATTGGCCTGGCGGCAACACAGGTGGACATTCATCAGCGCATTATCGTGATTGATGTTTCTGAGAATTGCGATGAGCAACTGGTGCTGATCAACCCGGAGCTGCTGGAGAAACACGGCGACACCGGTATTGAAGAAGGTTGTCTGTCGATTCCGGAACAGCGTGCGCTGGTGCCGCGTGCCGAGCAGGTGAAAATCCGCGCGCTCGACCGTAACGGTAAAGCGTTCGAGCTGGAAGCAGACGGCCTGCTGGCTATCTGTATCCAACACGAAATGGACCATTTAGTCGGTAAATTGTTTATCGATTATCTGTCCCCGCTGAAACAACAGCGTATTCGTCAGAAAGTCGAGAAACTGGATCGCCTGAACGCGCGTGCCTAAGGATAAGGATCAACGTGTCTGATTCACTACGTATCATCTTTGCGGGTACCCCCGATTTTGCAGCGCGTCATCTTGACGCGCTGTTGTCGTCTGAACACCAGGTAGTGGGCGTATTTACTCAGCCCGATCGCCCGGCGGGACGCGGCAAAAAACTGATGCCGAGCCCGGTAAAAGTGCTGGCCGAAGAGAAAGGCGTGCCGGTATTCCAGCCGGGTTCGCTGCGTCCTCAAGAAAATCAACAGCTGGTTGCCGATTTACAGGCCGACATCATGGTCGTGGTGGCTTATGGGTTAATCCTGCCAAAAGCCGTGCTGGATATGCCGCGACTGGGCTGCATTAACGTGCACGGTTCCCTGCTGCCGCGCTGGCGTGGCGCTGCGCCTATTCAGCGTTCGCTGTGGGCAGGCGATGCCCAAACCGGCGTGACCATCATGCAGATGGACGTTGGCCTTGATACGGGCGATATGCTGCATAAGCTCTCCTGCCCAATCACTGCCGACGATACCAGCGGCAGCCTGTACGATAAGCTGGCCGACCTGGGCCCACAAGGGCTGCTGCATACGCTGGCTCAACTCGCCGCTGGCACCGCTAAACCTGAAGTTCAGGATGAAGCGCTGGTCACTTATGCTGAGAAACTCAGTAAAGAAGAAGCGCGCGTTGACTGGTCGCTCAGCGCGGCACAACTTGAGCGCTGCATCCGCGCCTTTAATCCGTGGCCGATGAGCTACATCGTGATTGATGAACAGCCTGTGAAAATCTGGCAGGCGTCAGTCATCAATACCCCAACGAGCGCGGCACCAGGCACCATTCTGGAAGCCAATCGCCAGGGTATTCAGGTGGCAACCGGCGAGGGCATTCTTAACCTGCTCTCTCTGCAGCCGGCGGGTAAAAAAGCCATGGGCGTGCAGGATCTCCTGAATTCGCGCCGGGAGTGGTTTATTCCCGGAAACCGTCTTGCCTGACGGTCACTCTCTTTTTTAAGCCCGGTGTCGCCGGGCATTTTTATTTTTGCGGTTATGAAAAAAAACATCAATTTACGCAGTCTGGCGGCGCAAACCGTCGAGCAAGTTGTCGAGCAGGGGCAATCGTTAAGTAACGTCCTGCCCGCCATGCAGCAAAAAGTGTCCGATAAAGACAAAGCCTTGCTCCAGGAGCTGTGCTTTGGCGTGTTGCGCACGCTTTCTCAGCTGGAATGGTTCATTCACAAGCTGATGTCGCGCCCGATGACGGGTAAGCAGCGTACCCTCCACTACCTGATTATGGTCGGTCTCTACCAACTGTTGTATACGCGCATTCCACCTCACGCTGCGCTGGCGGAAACGGTAGAAGGTGCAGTGGCCATTAAGCGTCCGCAGTTGAAGGGGTTGATCAATGGCGTACTGCGTCAGTTTCAGCGTCAACAGGATGAGCTACAGGCCGAATTTGCGCAGACAGAGGTACGCTACCTGCACCCTTCCTGGCTGGTAAAACGCATCAAAAAAGCCTACCCGCAACAGTGGGAAGCCATTCTTGAGGCCAACAACCAGCGCCCGCCGATGTGGCTACGCGTGAACCGTAATCATCACCCACGCGACGCATGGCTGACGCTGCTGGCAGAAGCTGGATTAACCGGCTTCCCGCACGCGGACTACCCGGATGCCGTACGCCTCGAAACACCGGCGCCGGTGCATGCGCTACCGGGCTTTGATGAAGGTTGGGTAACCGTTCAGGATGCCTCCGCCCAGGGTTGCATGACGTATCTACAACCCGAAAATGGCGAGCAGATCCTCGACCTCTGCGCCGCGCCCGGCGGCAAAACGACCCACATTCTGGAAGTGGCGCCTGAGGCCAATGTTATGGCCGTCGATGTGGATGAAAAACGCCTGTCGCGCGTCTATGACAACCTGAAGCGCCTGGGCATGAAAGCGACGGTGAAACAGGGTGATGGCCGCTTCCCTGAGCAATGGTGTGGTGAACAGCAATTTGATCGCATTCTTCTTGATGCGCCATGTTCGGCAACGGGTGTTGTACGCCGTCATCCGGATATTAAGTGGCTACGCCGCGATCGCGATATTCCGGAACTGGCCCAGTTACAGGCTGAGATCCTCACTGCGACCTGGGCGCACCTCAAACCTGGCGGCACGCTGGTCTACACGACCTGCTCCATTCTACCGGAAGAGAACAGCGAGCAAATTGCAGCCTTCCTGCAACGCACACCGGATGCCGTGTTGAGTGAAACCGGCACGCCAGAACAGCCCGGCAAACAGAATTTACCTGGCGCAGAAGAAGGCGATGGCTTCTTTTACGCTAAGCTAATCAAAAAATGATGAGATAACGGGTCGCGACTGATGAAAATTATCATTCTGGGCGCAGGGCAAGTAGGCGGTACGCTGGCTGAAAACCTGGTCGGAGAGAATAACGACATCACTATTGTGGATACCAATAGCGAACGTCTGCGTGGTTTGCAGGACAAATTTGACCTGCGCGTCGTCCAGGGACATGGTTCTCATCCACGTGTGCTGCGTGAGGCCGGTGCCGACGACGCCGATATGCTGGTTGCCGTAACCAGCTCGGACGAAACCAATATGGTGGCCTGCCAGGTCGCCTATTCCCTCTTTAACACACCAAACCGTATCGCCCGCATTCGCTCACCCGACTACGTTCGTGACGCGGAGAAACTGTTCAATACTGACGCGGTGCCTATCGATCACCTGATTGCGCCTGAGCAACTGGTTATTGATAGCATCTATCGCCTGATCGAATACCCAGGCGCGCTGCAGGTGGTGAACTTCGCTGAAGGGAAAGTGAGCCTCGCCGTGGTGAAAGCCTATTACGGCGGGCCGCTGGTGGGTAATGCGCTCTCTACCATGCGCGACCATATGCCACATATCGATACGCGTGTTGCGGCCATTTTCCGCCACGACACGCCGATCCGCCCACAGGGTTCAACCATTGTGGAGGCTGGGGATGAAGTGTTCTTTATCGCGGCATCCCAGCATATTCGCGCCGTCATGAGCGAATTACAGCGTCTGGAAAAACCGTACAAACGCATCATGCTGGTCGGTGGCGGTAACATCGGCGCGGGTCTGGCGCGTCGGCTGGAAAAAGACTATAGCGTGAAGTTGATCGAGCGCGATCAACAGCGGGCTGCTGAACTGGCAGAGAAGCTGCAAAATACGATCGTCTTCTTTGGCGATGCATCGGATCAAGAGTTGCTGGCAGAAGAACATATCGATCAGGTTGATCTGTTCATTGCCGTCACCAACGACGATGAAGCGAACATTATGTCCGCGATGCTGGCCAAGCGGATGGGCGCGAAAAAAGTGATGGTGTTGATCCAACGCCGCGCTTACGTAGACCTTGTGCAGGGGAGCGTGATTGATATCGCGATTTCGCCGCAGCAGGCCACTATTTCCGCCCTGCTGAGCCACGTGCGTAAAGCCGATATTGTCGGCGTTTCTTCCCTGCGTCGCGGGGTCGCTGAAGCGATCGAAGCCGTTGCGCATGGTGATGAAAGCACATCGCGCGTTGTCGGCCGAGTTATTGATGAGATAAAACTCCCACCGGGTACCATCATCGGCGCGATCGTGCGCGGTAATGATGTCATGATCGCCAATGATAATTTACGCATTGAGCAAGGGGACCATGTAATTATGTTCCTGACGGACAAAAAATTTATTACCGATGTCGAACGATTGTTCCAGCCAAGTCCCTTCTTCCTTTAATTACAAAAGGCGTTCTACGGAACGCTTTTTTATTAACCCTTTATTATTTAAGGCTAAATCTGTACGGCTGAATTATTGTTAATAATGGAAATTACATAAACATTTGTTAAACTTATAAACGTCAGCTGGCACAAGGAGAATAACATGAGCATTATTAAAGAGTTTCGCGAATTCGCGATGCGTGGAAACGTTGTTGATTTGGCGGTGGGTGTCATTATTGGTGCGGCGTTCGGTAAGATTGTATCGTCATTAGTTGCCGATATTATTATGCCACCGTTGGGCTTATTAATTGGCGGGATCGACTTTAAACAATTTGCGCTGACGTTACGCGACGCGCAGGGAGATGTTCCGGCTGTAGTGATGCACTACGGCGTGTTCATTCAAAATGTCTTTGATTTTGTGATCGTCGCTTTCGCTATCTTTATGGCGATCAAACTGATCAACAAACTGAATCGTAAGAAAGAAGAACCGGCTGCGGATCCAACTCCGTCGAAAGAAGAAGTACTGCTTTCTGAAATCCGCGACCTGCTGAAAGAACAGAATAACCGTTCTTAATCACGCCGCTAAAAGCAGAAGGCCAGTGGTAAAGAAGCGATTCGCTTGTTTGCCACTGGCCTCCCAGTTACCCCGTTTTGCATGTTTGGTTTTGCGCAGATAACTTCCTTTCCCTTTTTTATTCTTCTCAACGCGCTGTCTGAACAGCGGGTCATGCAGCAGTGCCTCAATGGCGTTATCATTAATTTGCCCTTTGGTGTGTTGATAGCGGCTCATCATTTTCTCCTGATGGGTAATTATACGGCGCGAGTGTAGATCCGAACGGTGATAAATTCAACAGCCTTTAATATTGTTGTCAGCCCCCTGCTCCAGCGTCTCAAGGATAGAGCAATAAACGCTGCTATGTGCGGTTCCGCAGCAGGCATCATTCAGTTTCTTAAGCGATCGTTGCATTGATTGTAGCTCTTCAATGCGTGACTCAACTTCGCTGAGGCGCGCCTGGACAATACTCTTGGACTCCTGGCAGGTGTGATGTTCAGGGTCAACACGAATAGAAAGCAGTTCGCGGATCGCCTCAAGGGTAAAACCCAGTTGGCGGGCATAGCGAATAAACTTCAGGCGCTGAAGATCGTTTCCGGTATACAGGCGAAATCCGCCTTCGGTACGAACTTCATGATCCATCATCTGCTGCTTTTCATAGTAGCGGATGGTATCGGGGGTCACGCCTGCAAGCTTTGCCAGTTCACCAATGCGATACATGGATGGTTACTCCTCATTAAACCGATTCATCAATTTTTCAGCGTACTCTCCACGCAGAAAATCGGTACTTATGCCAGCCTGGCGCAATTTCAGTTCCATCAACGCGAGTCGACGACTTAATTCGTGATAGCGTTCGTCTTCTTTGTGAATGCCTTTCAGCAGATCAGCCAACGCCATTGCTTCTTTACGCTGCTCAAGCTCTGGTGGCAAACAGCCCGCGTTCTTCAACAAGCGATAACCTGAGCGTAGCTCTTCAGGGACAGCCGAATCGTCGTCCAGCGTCAAAGGCTCGCCCTGCCCGGGTAAATTATCGAACTCACCGTTACGCTGGGCATCAGCGATGTGACGCTCTGCCCACAGGTCGACTAACCACATGACAGCACTCCGAAATGAGCAGAAGGAATACAACTATTGTAGAGAGATGGGGGAAGGGGAGATATAAAAAAACCCGCCGAGGCGGGTTTTTTTACGTTACTACAGATTACTCTGCAGCAGCTTCTGCTTTCTCTGAACGATCAACCAGCTCGATGTAAGCCATCGGCGCGTTGTCGCCTGCACGGAAGCCACACTTCAGAATACGAGTGTAACCACCGGCACGGCTCGCGAAACGCGGGCCCAGTTCGTTAAACAGTTTTGCCACGATCTCGTTATCACGAGTACGGGCGAATGCCAGACGACGATTAGCAACGCTATCAGTCTTGGCAAGAGTAATCAGCGGCTCAACTACGCGACGCAGTTCTTTCGCTTTAGGCAGGGTCGTCTTGATGATTTCATGACGAACCAGTGAACCTGCCATGTTGCGGAACATAGCCTGGCGATGGCTGCTGTTGCGGTTCAGTTGACGACCACTCTTACGATGGCGCATGACCTTATCCTTCTCAGTAAAACCTTAACCTGTGATCCGGTTACTCGTCAGCAATGCTTGCCGGTGGCCAGTTTTCCAGGCGCATGCCCAGAGACAGTCCACGGGAGGCCAGCACGTCTTTAATCTCGGTAAGAGATTTTTTACCCAGGTTAGGCGTCTTAAGAAGCTCAACCTCGGTACGCTGTACCAGATCACCGATATAGTGGATAGCTTCTGCCTTAAGGCAGTTAGCAGAGCGGACAGTCAATTCCAGATCGTCAACAGGGCGCAGCAGGATCGGATCGAATTCTGGTTTCTCTTCTTTAACTTCTGGCTGACGTACATCACGTAAGTCAACAAAAGCTTCCAGTTGTTCAGCCAGGATGGTTGCCGCACGACGAATCGCCTCTTCAGGATCGATGGTGCCGTTGGTTTCCATTTCGATGACCAGCTTGTCCAGGTCGGTACGCTGTTCTACACGCGCTGCTTCAACATTGTAGGCAATACGCTCTACAGGGCTGTAGCAGGCGTCGACCAACAGACGGCCGATCGGGCGCTCATCTTCTTCCGAATGAATTCGGGAAGAAGCCGGCACATAACCGCGACCGCGCTGAACTTTGATACGCATGCTGATAGCTGCGTTTTCATCGGTCAGGTGGCAGATCACGTGCTGCGGCTTGACGATTTCGACATCACCGTCGTGGGTGATATCGGCTGCGGTCACAGGGCCAATGCCAGATTTATTCAAGGTAAGAATAACTTCATCTTTACCCTGAACTCTCACCGCCAGCCCTTTCAGGTTGAGCAGGATTTCCAGGATATCTTCCTGAACGCCTTCTTTGGTGCTGTACTCATGAAGTACACCATCAATCTCAACCTCGGTCACCGCGCAACCCGGCATCGATGAGAGCAGAATACGGCGCAGTGCGTTACCCAGAGTATGGCCAAAGCCACGCTCTAAAGGCTCAAGGGTCACCTTGGCGTGCGTCGAACTCACTTGCTCGATATCTACCAGGCGCGGTTTTAGAAACTCTGTCACAGAACCCTGCATTGTGTCCTCTCTTTGGTACTAAGCTTTACTTGGAGTAAAGCTCGACGATCAGGTGTTCGTTAATGTCCGCAGACAGATCAGAACGCTCAGGCTGACGCTTGAACGTGCCTTCCATCTTGCCAGCATCAACTTCCAGCCAGGTTGGCTTTTCACGCTGTTCAGCCAGCTCAAGAGCGGCTTTCACGCGAGATTGCTTTTTCGCTTTCTCACGGATGCTAACAACGTCATTCGCTTTAACCTGATAAGAAGCGATGTTAACAACACGACCGTTTACCATGATTGCTTTATGGCTAACCAGCTGGCGTGCTTCAGCACGAGTGGCGCCAAAGCCCATACGGTATACAACGTTGTCCAGACGACCTTCCAGCAGAGCCAACAGGTTTTCACCGGTGTTGCCTTTCAGACGTGCTGCTTCTTTGTAGTAGTTACGGAATTGACGCTCCAGCACACCGTACATACGGCGAACTTTTTGCTTCTCACGCAACTGCACACCATAGTCAGACAGACGCGGTTTACGCGCACCGTGCTGGCCAGGAGCTTGTTCAATTTTACACTTGGTATCGATCGCGCGAACGCCAGACTTAAGGAATAAGTCGGTGCCCTCACGACGGCTCAGCTTGAGCTTAGGACCCAAATATCTTGCCATTTTCTTTCTCCAACTAACCTGGAAAACGTAGCGTTATACGCGACGTTTTTTCGGCGGACGACAACCGTTATGAGGGATCGGAGTCACATCAGTAATATTAGTGATGCGGAAACCAGCGGCGTTCAGAGCACGAATAGTAGATTCGCGACCCGGACCCGGACCTTTGACCATAACTTCCAGATTCTTGATGCCGTATTCTTTTACGGCTTCTGCGCAACGCTCTGCTGCAACCTGAGCTGCGAACGGAGTGGATTTGCGAGAACCACGGAAACCGGAACCACCGGCTGTTGCCCAACCCAGCGCATTACCCTGACGATCGGTAATAGTCACGATGGTGTTGTTGAAAGAAGCATGGATATGAGCCACGCCGTCAGAGACTTGTTTTCTTACACGTTTACGTGCACGAATTGGTGCCTTTGCCATTATTCAATCACCCCGATTATTTCTTGATCGGTTTGCGCGGACCCTTACGGGTACGTGCGTTGGTCTTGGTACGCTGACCGCGAACCGGGAGACCACGACGATGACGCAAACCGCGATAGCAACCAAGATCCATCAGGCGCTTGATGCTCATGCTGATTTCACGGCGCAGATCACCTTCAACGACAAATTTGGCAACTTCGTCACGCAGCGTGTCGATTTGTTCTTCAGACAGCTCACTGATCTTAACATTTTCAGCGATGCCCGCCGCAGCTAAAATAGCCTTGGAACGGGTTTTGCCGACACCGAAGATCGAAGTTAATGCGATCACGGCGTGTTTTTGATCAGGAATGTTAATGCCTGCTATACGGGCCACTATGCACTCCTACTATTTAATATGTACGCACCATGCTGAAAAGCCCGTTTTCAGGATACTCAAATGGAAACGTACAGACATACAAAAGATTGGCTGGCTAATCTAGCCAGCTCAACCCAACTTTGCAAGAAAAATATGCGAATAAATCAGCCTTGGCGCTGTTTATGCTTCGGCTCGGCACTGCAAATCACACGGATGACACCATCACGCTTAACGATTTTGCAGTTACGGCATAATTTCTTGACGGAAGCACGAACTTTCATTTTTACTCTCCGTAACTTCTCGGGCGACCAATTATCGGCCGTAGCCTTTCAGGTTCGCCTTCTTCAATGCAGACTCGTACTGACTTGACATCATCAGAGTTTGCACTTGAGCCATAAAGTCCATAATCACGACAACAACGATAAGCAGTGAGGTCCCACCGAAGTAGAACGGTACTTTCATTGCATCACGCATGAACTCCGGGATCAGGCAGATAAAGGTAATATACAACGCACCAACCAGGGTCAGGCGGGTCATTACTTTATCGATATACTTCGCCGTTTGCTCTCCCGGACGAATTCCTGGTACAAATGCACCGGACTTCTTCAGGTTATCTGCTGTTTCACGCGGGTTGAAGACCAACGCCGTGTAGAAGAAACAGAAGAAGATGATCGCAGACGCATAGAGTAACACATAAAGCGGTTGCCCAGGCTGCAAATACAGCGAAATTGTTGTCAGCCAGTTCCAACCAGTCCCGCCCCCGAACCATGACGCGATGGTTGCCGGGAACAGAATAATACTGGAAGCGAAGATTGCCGGGATTACCCCTGCCATATTCACTTTCAGCGGTAAATGTGTGCTCTGTGCAGCATAGACACGACGACCTTGCTGACGTTTCGCGTAGTTTACCACAATGCGGCGTTGACCACGCTCAACAAATACAACAAAGAACGTCACTGCAAATACTAATACTGCAACCAACAGCAACAGGAGGAAGTGCAGGTCGCCTTGACGCGCTTGCTCGATAGTATGGGCAATGGCTGGCGGGAGTCCCGCAACGATACCAGCGAAGATAATGATTGAGATACCGTTACCGATACCGCGCTCAGTAATCTGTTCGCCGAGCCACATCAGGAACATGGTCCCTGTAACCAGACTTACAACAGCGGTGAAATAGAATGCAAAGCCTGGGTTAATAACCAGGCCCTGCATACCAGGCATATTCGGCAGACCGGTAGCAATACCGATCGACTGGAATATTGCCAGCACCAGAGTACCGTAGCGGGTGTACTGGCTGATCTTACGACGACCAGACTCCCCTTCTTTCTTAATTTCTGCCAGCGTTGGATGAACCACCGTCAGCAGCTGGATGATGATCGACGCCGAAATATACGGCATGATCCCCAGAGCAAAGATAGAAGCACGGCTGAGAGCACCACCAGAGAACATGTTAAACATCTCAATGATGGTGCCTCGCTGTTGCTCAAGCAGTTTGGCAAGTACAGCGGCATCAATACCAGGGATCGGAATGAAAGAGCCAATACGGAACACAATAAGCGCACCGATTACAAACAGCAGTCTGCGTTTCAGCTCGCCTAAGCCACCTTTGGCACTTTGAAAATCTAATCCCGGTTGTTTAGCCATCTGCTACTTATTCCTCGATTTTACCGCCAGCAGCTTCGATAGCAGCACGAGCGCCTTTAGTAACACGCAGGCCACGAACAGTTACCGGAGTAGTGACTTCACCAGCCAGGATCACTTTCGCGAACTCGATCTGGATACCGATAATGTTAGCTGCTTTCAGCGTGTTCAGGTCTACAACACCGCCTTCCACTTTCGCCAGGTCAGACAGACGGATTTCCGCTGTAATCGCTGCTTTGCGAGAAGTGAAGCCGAATTTCGGCAGACGACGGTACAGAGGCATCTGACCACCCTCGAAACCACGACGTACGCCACCGCCAGAACGAGACTTCTGACCTTTGTGACCACGACCGCCGGTTTTACCGAGGCCAGAACCGATACCACGACCCAGACGGCGACCCGCCTTTTTAGAGCCTTCGGCCGGAGACAGAGTATTTAAACGCATCTCTTACTCCTCAACTTTAACCATGAAGGAAACCGCGTTGACCATACCACGAACAGCAGGAGTATCCTCGCGTTCTACGGTGTGACCAATACGACGCAGACCCAGGCCAAGCAGCGTTGCCTTGTGTTTCGGCAGACGACCGATTGCACTGCGGGTTTGAGTAATTTTAATAGTCTTTGCCATGGTTTATTTCCCCAGAATTTCTTCAACGGATTTACCACGCTTGGCAGCGACCATTTCCGGAGATTTCATATTTTCCAGACCATCGATAGTTGCACGAACCACGTTAATCGGGTTGGTGGAACCATACGCTTTAGCCAGAACGTTACGAACTCCAGCGACTTCCAGAACGGCGCGCATTGCACCACCGGCGATGATACCGGTACCTTCGGAAGCCGGCTGCATGAATACACGAGAACCCGTGTGAGTACCCTTAACTGGGTGCTGCAGGGTGCCGGTATTCAGCGCGACGTTAATCATATTGCGACGGGCTTTTTCCATCGCTTTCTGGATCGCTGCTGGAACTTCACGCGCTTTACCGTAACCAAAACCTACGCGACCGTTACCATCGCCTACTACAGTCAGAGCTGTGAAGGAGAAAATACGACCACCTTTAACGGTTTTAGATACGCGGTTTACCGCGATCAGCTTTTCCTGCAGTTCGCCAGCTTGTTTTTCGATGTGAGCCATCTTACACCTCTACCTTAGAACTGAAGGCCAGCTTCACGGGCAGCATCTGCCAGTGCCTGGACACGACCATGATATTGGAACCCGGAACGGTCAAAGGATACATCTTTGATGCCTTTTTCCAGAGCGCGTTCAGCAACAGCTTTACCCACAGCTGCAGCCGCGTCTTTGTTACCGGTGTACTTCAGTTGTTCAGCGATAGCTTTTTCTACAGTAGAAGCAGCTACCAGAACTTCGGAACCGTTCGGTGCAATTACCTGTGCGTAAATATGACGCGGGGTACGATGTACCACCAGGCGAGTTGCGCCCAGCTCCTGGAGCTTGCGGCGTGCGCGGGTCGCACGACGGATACGAGCAGATTTCTTATCCATAGTGTTACCTTACTTCTTCTTAGCCTCTTTGGTACGCACGACTTCGTCGGCGTAACGAACACCCTTGCCTTTATAAGGCTCAGGACGACGGTAGGCGCGCAGATCCGCTGCAACCTGACCGATCACCTGCTTATCAGCGCCTTTCAGCACGATTTCAGTTTGAGTCGGACATTCAGCAGTGATACCCGCAGGCAGCTGATGGTCAACCGGGTGAGAGAAACCTAAAGACAGGTTTACTACATTCCCTTTAACCGCTGCACGATAACCTACACCAACCAGCTGTAGCTTCTTAGTGAAGCCTTCGGTAACACCGACAACCATTGAGTTCAGCAGGGCACGCGCGGTACCAGCCTGAGCCCATCCATCTGCGTAACCATCACGCGGACCGAAGGTCAGTGCATTATCTGCATGTTTAACTTCAACAGCATCGTTGAGAGTACGAGTCAGCTCGCCGTTTTTACCTTTGATCGTAATAACCTGACCGTTGATTTTTACATCAACGCCGGCAGGAACAACGACCGGTGCTTTAGCAACACGAGACATTTTTTCCTCCGATTAGGCTACGTAGCAGATAATTTCGCCACCAAGACCAGCTTGGCGCGCTGCACGATCAGTCATAACACCTTTAGAGGTAGAAACAACTGCGATACCCATGCCGGCCATAACTTTCGGCAGCTCATCTTTACGTTTGTAGATGCGCAGACCTGGGCGGCTGACACGCTGAATGCTTTCTACAACAGCTTTACCCTGGAAATACTTGAGAGTAAGTTCCAGTTCCGGCTTGGTGTCGCCTTCAACTTTAAAATCTTCAATAAAACCTTCTTCCTTCAGCACGTTGGCAATTGCCACTTTCAGCTTGGAGGAAGGCATGGTGACCGCAGCTTTGTTCGCGGCCTGACCGTTACGGATACGGGTCAGCATATCCGCGATCGGATCTTGCATGCTCATCTGTCTTTACTCCCGTGATTCAATTGGTAATTACCAGCTAGCCTTTTTCAAGCCTGGTACTTCACCGCGCATAGCGGCTTCACGAAGCTTAATACGGCTCAACCCGAACTTGCCCACATAACCATGCGGACGACCTGTTTGACGGCAGCGGTTACGCTGACGAGACGGGCTGGAATCACGCGGCAGACTCTGCAGCTTCAGAACAGCGTTCCAACGATCTTCATCGGAAGCGTTCACATCAGAGATGATAGCTTTCAGTTCAGCGCGTTTAGCGAAGAATTTATCAGCTAAAGCTACGCGTTTTACTTCGCGTGCTTTCATTGATTGCTTAGCCATTCAGTAACCCTTACTTGCGGAACGGGAAGTCAAAGGCAGCCAGCAGAGCACGGCCTTCTTCGTCAGATTTCGCAGTAGTGGTAATGGTAATATCCAAACCACGCACGCGGTCGACTTTATCGTAGTCGATTTCTGGGAAGATGATCTGCTCACGGACACCCATGCTGTAGTTACCACGGCCATCGAATGACTTAGCGGACAGGCCACGGAAGTCACGGATACGCGGTACAGCAATAGTGATCAGGCGCTCAAAGAACTCCCACATGCGTTCGCCACGCAGAGTTACTTTACAGCCGATCGGATAGCCCTGACGGATTTTGAAGCCTGCAACTGATTTGCGTGCTTTGGTGATCAGCGGTTTTTGACCGGAGATTGCTGCCAGGTCAGCTGCTGCGTTATCCAGCAGTTTCTTGTCAGCGATCGCTTCACCAACACCCATGTTCAGGGTGATCTTCTCGACCCGAGGGACTTGCATGACAGAATTGTAGTTAAACTCAGTCATGAGCTTGTTAACTACTTCGTCTTTGTAGTAATCATGCAGTTTCGCCATCGTACTACTCCAAATTACTTGATAGTTTCGCTGTTAGACTTGAAGAAACGGACTTTTTTGCCGTCTTCGAATCTAAAGCCTACACGGTCGGCCTTGCCGGTTGCCGCATTGAAGATTGCAATGTTAGAGATCTGAATAGCTGCTTCTTTCTCAACAATGCCGCCTGGTTGGTTCAGGGCCGGAACCGGCTTCTGATGTTTTTTAACCAGGTTGATACCTTCAACAATGACCTTGCCGGAAGACAGGACATTTTTTACTTTACCGCGTTTACCTTTATCTTTACCGGTTAACACGATAACTTCGTCATCACGACGGATCTTCGCTGCCATGATTCGCTCCTTAGAGTACTTCTGGTGCCAGAGAGATAATTTTCATGAACTTCTCGTTACGAAGTTCACGAGTTACCGGCCCAAAAATACGCGTACCGATAGGCTGCTCACTGTTATTGTTTAAAATAACGCATGCATTACCATCGAAGCGAATGACAGAACCGTCCGGGCGACGAACACCCTTCTTGGTGCGCACCACTACCGCCTTCAGCACATCACCTTTTTTGACCTTACCACGCGGAATTGCTTCCTTGATGGTGATCTTGATGATGTCGCCTACGCCTGCGTAGCGACGGTGCGAGCCACCCAGAACCTTGATACACATTACGCGACGTGCACCGGAGTTGTCGGCGACGTTCAGCATAGTCTGTTCTTGGATCATTTTAGTGCTCCGCTAATGTCAACTACTACTGAGACCCGAAAATCAGGCCATTAAAAAGCCCCATATATCGAGGGCGCGGCATTATAACACCACTCTCAAGATATGGGTAGAAAAAATAAACGGCTCATCGCTGAGCCGTTTATTCGTATCGAGAACGAGTACTGTATTACAGAACCGCTTTCTCTACAACGCGAACCAGCGTCCAGGACTTAGTCTTGGACAGCGGACGGCATTCGCGGATTTCAACCACGTCACCGGTACCGCATTCGTTGTTCTCGTCATGTACGTGCAGTTTGGTCGTACGTTTGATGAATTTACCGTAGATCGGGTGTTTCACAAAACGTTCGATAGCAACAACAATGGATTTCTCCATTTTCGCGCTAACGACGCGACCTTGCAGAGTACGGATTTTATCGGTCATTACGCACCCGCCTTCTGAGTCAGTAAAGTCTTAACACGTGCAACATCACGACGCACTTGCTTCAGCAGATGAGTCTGTTGCAGCTGGCCACTTGCAGCCTGCATGCGCAGGTTGAACTGCTCACGCAGCAAGTTCAGCAGCTCAGCGTTCAGATCTTCAACGCTTTTTTCACGCAGCTCTTTTGCTTTCATTACATCACCGTCTTAGTTACAAAGGTGGTTTTGATCGGCAGTTTCGCGGCTGCGAGGCCGAATGCTTCACGGGCCAGCTCTTCCGGTACACCGTCCATTTCATACAGGACTTTGCCCGGCTGAATCAAGGCAACCCAATACTCCACGTTACCTTTACCTTTACCCATACGAACTTCAAGAGGCTTCTCGGTAATCGGTTTGTCCGGGAATACACGGATCCAGATTTTACCTTGACGCTTCACTGCACGGGTCATAGCACGACGTGCTGCTTCGATCTGACGTGCAGTCAGACGACCACGGCCAACAGCTTTCAGACCGAAAGTGCCGAAGCTAACATCCGTACCCTGCGCCAGACCGCGGTTACGGCCTTTGTGCACTTTACGGAATTTTGTACGCTTTGGTTGTAACATCAGCGACGCTCCTTATTTACGGCCTTTACGCTGCTGCTTTTTAGGTTGAGCAGCCGGTTCCGGTTGTTCAACAGCAGCCATACCACCCAGGATCTCACCTTTGAAGATCCATACCTTAACGCCGATTACACCGTAAGTGGTGTGCGCTTCAGAGGTGTTGTAGTCGATGTCAGCACGCAGAGTGTGCAGCGGTACGCGACCTTCGCGGTACCATTCGGTACGTGCGATTTCCGCGCCGCCCAGACGGCCGCTAACTTCAACTTTGATACCTTTAGCGCCCAGACGCATTGCGTTCTGTACAGCACGCTTCATAGCACGACGGAACATAACGCGACGTTCCAGCTGAGAAGTGATGCTGTCAGCAACCAATTTAGCGTCCAGTTCAGGCTTACGAACTTCGGCGATATTGATCTGAGCAGGAACGCCAGCGATATCCGCTACGACCTTGCGCAGTTTTTCTACGTCTTCGCCTTTCTTACCGATAACGATACCCGGGCGAGCAGTGTGAATAGTCACACGGATGCTCTTAGCCGGACGCTCGATAACGATACGAGATACGGACGCTTTTGCCAGTTCCTTCGTCAGGTACTGACGTACTTTAAAATCGCTGTCCAGGTTGTCAGCGAATTCTTTGGTGTTCGCGAACCAGGTAGAGTTCCATGGTTTGACAATACCCAGGCGAATACCATTAGGATGTACTTTCTGACCCATTGCTAGTCTCCAGAGTCTCAGCGATCGGACACAACCACAGTAATGTGGCTGGTGCGCTTCAGGATGCGATCTGCACGACCTTTTGCACGCGGCATAATGCGCTTCATGCTCGGGCCTTCGTCTACGAAAATTTTCGCAACTTTCAGATCGTCAATGTCAGCGCCATCGTTGTGTTCAGCGTTAGCAATGGCAGATTCCAGTACTTTCTTGACCAGTACAGCCGCTTTCTTATTGGTGTAGGTCAGAATATCCAGGGCCTGCGACACTTTCTTACCGCGAATCAGGTCAGCAACAAGGCGAACCTTCTGAGCAGAAGAACGAGCATGGCGATGTTGAGCTAAAGTTTCCATCTCTTCCTCCTACCTTATTTCTTCTTCGCTTTTTTATCAGCAGCATGGCCGCGATAAGTACGAGTCGGTGCGAATTCACCCAGTTTGTGACCAACCATTTCGTCGGTTACAAAGACTGGAACGTGCTGACGACCATTATGGACAGCGATGGTCAAACCGATCATGTTAGGAAAGATCGTTGAACGACGGGACCAAGTGCGCAGGGGCTTCTTGTCTCCGCTTTCCACCGCTTTCTCTACCTTCTTCAGCAAGTGCAGGTCAATAAAAGGACCTTTCTTGAGAGAACGTGGCATGGCTTATCCTCTAAAATTATTTGCTACGGCGACGTACGATGAATTTATCAGTACGCTTGTTGCTGCGGGTCTTCTTACCTTTGGTCTGCAGGCCCCACGGGGATACCGGGTGCTTACCAAAGTTACGACCTTCACCACCACCATGTGGGTGATCGACTGGGTTCATCGCAGTACCGCGAACGGTAGGACGAACACCACGCCAGCGTGCAGCACCTGCTTTACCCAGAACGCGCAGCATATGCTCAGCATTGCCAACTTCGCCCAGAGTTGCACGGCAGTCTGCTTCGACTTTACGCATTTCACCAGAACGCAGACGCAGGGTGACATAAGCACCATCGCGAGCAACGATCTGAACGTAAGTACCAGCGGAACGTGCCAGCTGACCGCCTTTACCTGGTTTCATTTCTACGTTATGAACGGTAGAACCAACCGGGATATTGCGCATCGGCAGGGTGTTACCTGCTTTGATTGCAGCATCAACGCCAGACTGAATCTGGTCGCCAGCTTTCAGGCCTTTAGGGGCCAGGATGTAACGGCGTTCGCCATCTTTGTACAGAACCAGCGCGATGTTCGCGGAGCGGTTCGGATCGTACTCAAGACGTTCAACTGTTGCCGGGATACCGTCTTTGTTGCGTTTGAAGTCAACAATACGATAAGCCTGCTTATGGCCACCACCGATGTGACGAGTGGTGATACGGCCATTGTTGTTACGACCACCGGATTTGCTGTTTTTTTCCAGCAACGGAGCAAAAGGTTTGCCCTTGTGCAGCTCAGGGTTAACCACTTTAACTACGTGGCGACGACCCGGAGATGTCGGTTTACATTTAACAACTGCCATTGTATTACTCCTCCGACTTACTCAGCGCCGCCAACGAAGTCCAGATTCTGGCCTTCTTTCAGGGTGACGTAAGCTTTTTTCCAGTCGCTACGACGACCGATACGCTGTCCGTGACGTTTAACTTTCCCTTTAACTACCAGGGTGTTAACGACTTCGACTTCGACTTCAAACAGTTTCTGCACAGCAGCTTTGATTTCTGCTTTGGTCGCGTCTTTAGCAACTTTGAGAACGATGGTGTTAGTTTTTTCCATCGCAGTAGACGCTTTTTCAGAAACGTGCGGTGCGCGCAGCACCTTCAGCAGACGTTCTTCACGAATCATGCCAGCATCTCCTCAACTTGCTTAACAGCATCAGCAGTCATTACGACTTTGTCGAAGGCGATCAGGCTAACCGGGTCGATACCCGTTGCATCGCGAACGTCAACCTTGTGCAGGTTACGTGCTGCGAGGAACAGATTTTCGTCCAGCTCACCGGTGATGATCAGCACATCTTCCAGAGCCATGTCTTTCAGTTTCTGTGCCAGCAGCTTAGTTTTAGGCGCTTCTACAGAGAACTTCTCGACAACGATCAGACGATCCTGACGTACCAGTTCGGACAGAATGCTTTTCAGCGCGCCGCGGTACATCTTTTTGTTAACTTTTTGACTGTGGTCCTGCGGACGAGCAGCGAAGGTCACGCCACCGGAACGCCAGATCGGGCTCTTGATAGAACCTGAACGCGCACGGCCGGTACCTTTCTGGCGCCATGGTTTTTTACCAGAACCAGTTACTTCAGCACGAGTCTTCTGAGCACGAGTACCCTGACGAGCACCAGCTGCATAAGCAACAACAACCTGGTGAACCAGCGCTTCGTTGAAATCACGACCGAAGGTAGTTTCGGAAACAGTCAGCGCGCTCTGCGCGTCTTTCAATACTAATTCCATTGCTATCCCCTTACGCCTTCACAGCTGGTTTAACGATCAGGTCGCTACCGGTTGCACCCGGGACCGCACCTTTCACCAGCAGCAGGTTGCGCTCAGCGTCAACACGTACTACGTCCAGGCTCTGAACGGTGACACGTTCGTTACCCAGCTGACCTGCCATTTTCTTGCCTTTGAACACTTTGCCCGGAGTCTGGTTCTGACCGATAGAACCCGGAACGCGGTGAGACAAGGAGTTACCGTGAGTAGCGTCCTGGGTACGGAAGTTCCAGCGCTTAACGGTACCAGCAAAACCTTTACCTTTAGAGGTACCGGTTACGTCAACTTTTTTAACTTCAGCAAACAGTTCGACGCTGATGTTCTGACCAACGGTGAATTCTTCACCCTCTGCCAGACGGAATTCCCACAGGCCGCGGCCAGCTTCTACGCCAGCTTTAGCGAAATGGCCAGCTTCCGGCTTGGTTACACGGTTTGCTTTTTTAGCACCGGTGGTAACCTGAACAGCACGATAGCCGTCGTTAGCCAGGTCTTTAACCTGAGTAACACGGTTTGCTTCAACTTCGATTACGGTTACTGGGATAGAAACGCCATCTTCAGTGAAGATGCGGGTCATACCCACTTTTTTACCGACTAAACCAATCATTGTATCAACCTCTCAATCGCTCGATGACCTGATTAACCCAGGCTGATCTGCACGTCTACACCGGCAGCCAGGTCCAGACGCATCAGAGCATCAACGGTTTTCTCGGTTGGCTCAACGATGTCAACCAGACGCTTGTGAGTGCGAATTTCGTACTGATCACGCGCGTCTTTGTTAACGTGCGGAGAGATCAGAACGGTAAAGCGCTCTTTGCGGGTCGGCAGCGGGATCGGACCGCGAACCTGCGCACCAGTGCGCTTGGCAGTCTCGACGATTTCCGCGGTTGATTGATCGATCAGACGATGATCAAACGCTTTAAGGCGGATACGGATTCTTTGGTTCTGCATGAGACCAGAGCTCCAATTATTTTATAGACGAAATGATTACTCCTCATACCCATTACGATTGATGGGAGAGTG
This sequence comes from Pseudocitrobacter sp. 2023LY-00077, assembly GCF_055796175.1. Taxonomy (NCBI): domain Bacteria; kingdom Pseudomonadati; phylum Pseudomonadota; class Gammaproteobacteria; order Enterobacterales; family Enterobacteriaceae; genus Pseudocitrobacter; species Pseudocitrobacter sp. 2023LY-00077. The sequence goes on from NZ_JBSPEI010000030.1 coordinate 24,500, forward strand.
TAACCGTTCTTACGTAGTTCCCCGATTGGGAACATTGTTGATGACCAAAGAGCGCCATCGGGTTCATATCGAACCGCTGTCAATATTAGACAAGCCCGCGCATTATACGCAAATACCAGCGTGAAGCAAGGGGTGTTTAGAAATTAGTCATGACGATTTGCGTTGCTGCCCGCATCCCGCACTGTAAAAGATGTCATCACGTGAGAAATACCGGAAAGCGACTCGTAGCACTGTGTTTTGCCTTTTGCGCCCAGAGCGAGCCTTCGCCACACTCGTGGCCTGGACAACTTACCGGAGGCGAGTATGGCTTATGCTCCCCTGCCCTTCTTCATTTTCTACACGCTATTAACACTGGCGCTTAGCTGGCATGACTGGCGTACCGGTCTGCTGCCGGACAGACTGACCTGTCCGCTCTTGTGGGGCGGCGTGCTGTATCACCTGTGCCTTTACCCTGCGCAGTTATCTTTATCGCTGTGGGGAGCCATCGGGGGATACGTCGCCTTTGCGCTGATTTACTGGGGATATCGTGGCGTGCGCCATCGGGAAGGATTAGGCTATGGCGATGTGAAATTGCTTGCCGCGCTGGGCGCATGGCATGGCTGGCAGGTGCTTCCTGAGCTGATACTCTCTGCCGCGTTGTTGGCCCTGCTCTTTATCAGCCTGTCAGCGTTCTACCAGTGCAAGTGGCAGGCAATAAAAAACCCGCTGCCATTTGGCCCATTTCTGGCCGCAGCGGGTTTCATCATATTCGGGCTTAGGGTGTTTTAGTCTTCGACTTTGATTTGCGACTGTAGATAATTTTGCAGGCCAATCTTGCCGATCAGGTCAAGTTCGGTTTCCAGCCAGTCGATATGATGCTCTTCTTCACTGAGAATGTTGATAAGCATATCGCGGCTCACATAGTCATGAACGCTGTCGGCGTAGGCAATGGCTTCACGAAGGTCTTTCGCGCCTTCCAGCTCAAGACGAAGATCCGATTGCAGCATCTCTTCCACATCTTCGCCAATTTGCAGTTTGCCAAGATCCTGGAGATTCGGTATCCCTTCGAGAAATAAAATACGCTCGATATATTTATCTGCGTGCTTCATCTCATCAATTGATTCGTGATACTCGATATCGTTGAGGCGCATCAGGCCCCAGTTTTTGAACATTCTCGCATGGAGAAAGTATTGGTTGATTGCGACAAGCTCATTTCCCAATAATTTATTGAGATAATTTATAACCTTAACATCACCTTTCATTATGTAGTCCCTCCGCTTCCACTTATTGAAGCGTAGATCGGGCTACAGGGATGTCAAAAAAAGAATCAGGCTCAGGCGATTTCCTGATATTCCGGCATCTGCGTTAATTCGTCTTCCATCACTTCGCGGGCCGCACGTACGCACTTACCGCATTGATTTCCCACGGGTATAAATTTGCGTAATTGCTGGAAAGATTGAGGATGAAACTGGCGAACTACCTGGCGAATTTTTTTATCGCTTACACCGTTACACAAACAAACGTACATAATGACTCCCGCTTAATTTATGAACAGAGTGTAAATGAGAATAGTTATGATTACAATAGTAGATGACAAATGACGCAGCGGGTGCGCATTTTTAAATAAAAAATGAATGCTGGAATAATAGACAGCAAAAAGGGCGCCGAAGCGCCCTTTTTAAGCTCAAAACTAATTAATTAATAATTAGCTCATTACTTTAGCAACAACGCCCGCGCCAACGGTACGGCCGCCTTCACGGATTGCGAAACGCAGACCGTCGTCCATCGCGATCGGGTGGATCAGGGTAACAACCATTTTGATGTTGTCGCCCGGCATTACCATCTCTA
>NZ_JBSPEI010000031.1:0-24095 GCF_055796175.1 Pseudocitrobacter sp. 2023LY-00077
AGAAGCTGAGCCCGACCGTTCGTGAGGAAGGTTCAGAGATTTGGGTGACGTGGAACCCGGAACGAGACGGAAGCGCAACGGATAAGCGTTTCCGCAAAGAAGCCGGCGACGACTGCATTACCGTTGAAATGAACTACACGGATAACCCGTGGTTCCCTGACGTTCTGGAGGGTGAGCGACAAAACGATCAGCGCCGCCTCGACCCGGCGACATACGCGTGGGTTTGGGAAGGTGCTTACCTCGAAAACTCTGATAAGCAGGTGTTGGCCGGTAAATACCGGATCGCTGAGTTCTCGGAAAACCTCTGGAAAGAAGCTGAGCGCCTGTTCTTCGGTGCCGACTTCGGTTTCGCTAAAGACCCGAACACGCTAGTTCGCTCGTTCATCCTGCACAACCGGCTCTACATCGAATACGAGGCATACGGTCAGCAGACAGAGCTCGACCACATGCCAGAGCTGTACGACACGATTCCAGGCGCGCGTGACTGGCCCATCAAGGCAGACTCCGCTCGACCCGAGACGATTAGCTATCTCAAGCGCCAGGGCTTCAACATCTCGGCTGCCGAGAAATGGCAGGGGAGTGTTGAGGACGGTATCGCGTATCTTCGCGGCTTTGACGAAATCATTATCCATCCTCGCTGCAAGAACGTGGCGAGAGAGGCCCGCATGTGGTCCTACAAAACGGACCGCATCACTGGCGAGGTGTTGCCGAAGCTGGCTGACGGGGATGAGCATACCTGGGACGGAATCCGCTATTCCCTTGATGGACATATCAAACGTAAACAGCAGGGGGTTGGCATGATGATACCTAAGCGCCTGCTTTAATCTGACGGACACGACATGAACAAACAGCTACAGATGGCGGTTAATCACGCGATTAACGATGCCAGGCTTGCTCGCGCCCGTATGGGGCTGCTTAACCCTTCGATGGGGCTGGACGCCAAGCGTAATTCAGCGTGGTGCGAATACGGCTTCAAAGAAGAATTAACCTTCGGCGATCTGTACAACTTATATCGACGCGGCGGCATCGCCCACGGAGCGATAAACAAAATCATTTCCGCTTGCTGGCATACCAGCCCAGAGATTATCGAGGGGGAAGAGGAGGACGAAACTCGCGACATTACCGCGTGGGAAAGAAGTCTTCTTCCTGTGTTTACTCATCGCTTCTGGCGATCGTTTGCTGACGCTGACCTGCGCCGTCTGGTTGGGCGCTATTCTGCCATCCTGCTTCATATCCGCGATGGTAAAGCATGGAATCAGCAGGCAACGAAAGGGCGAGGGCTTGAAAAAATAACAGTCGCATGGGCTGGCTCAGTGAAAGTTAAGGAGTGGGACACCGGTCTGAACTCCAGGGCCTACGGGCAGCCGAAGATGTGGCAGTACACCGAGAGGTTGCCTAATGGCTCGACCCGGCGCGTTGACATCCATCCCGACCGCATTTTCATTCTGGGTGATTATGCCGACGATGCTATTGGCTTTCTCGAGCCCGCCTATAACGCCTTTGTGAGTCTGGAGAAGGTGGAAGGTGGTTCAGGCGAGTCATTCCTGAAGAACGCAGCACGCCAGTTGAGTATTAATTTTGATAAAGAGGCGAAACTGGATGAAATAGCCAGGGCATACGGGGTTGATTACAGCGAACTGAACGAAATCTACGATAAAGTAGCCCGTGAAATGAATATCGGAAACGACTCAGTTCTTATTACCCAAGGGGCTAATGTCGCTCCGATTGTGGCTGCTGTATCCGATCCCTCTCCAACCTATAACGTTAACCTGCAAACCGCTGCTGCCGCACTTGATATACCGACAAAAATACTTGTTGGCATGCAGACTGGTGAGCGGGCCAGCACCGAAGATCAGAAATACTTCAACACGCGCTGCCAGTCCCGGCGAGAGGACTTGTCACTCGACATTGAAGATCTGTGCGACAAATTGATTGAGCTTGGTGTCATTGATGCTGTGGCAAAGAAAACGGTTATCTGGGATGACCTGAGCGAACAAAGTTCATCGGAAAAACTGGATGCCGCGCAGAAGATGTCGCAAATAAACAGCGCATCGCTGGCGACAGGCGAGCAGGTGTTTACTGGTGAAGAGATTCGTGTAGCGGCTGGGTATGAGGGTTCACCCGAACCACTTCCAGAGGTAGATGATGACGAAGAAGAAGAAAGCGAAGTCACCGATACTACCCGGAAACCTTAAAGATCCGACAGGCGCTGACCGCCTTGAGCGCGGAGCAATGAACGAGTTCGCCAGGCGAATGAAACGTATTGGCAAAGCCTACAAGGACATTCTCGACCGCATTCCTGCATCACCATCTGTAAACCAGCGTTATACCTTCGACCTCGATTCCACACAGTTATCAATGCTACTCAGCAATGCCTCATTGCTGGTGGATGAGATTTTGGGTGCAGATAACGAGACGGGGTTCTGGTTCTGGGCTGATTACGTCAACCCGGCGTATCAGCGCGGCACGGCGCAGGAGTTTGCCAATCTGGCGCAGCAATCAGCCGTGTACGCTGCCGGACAGGAAAGCGTATCGACAATCCTTCTCAGCGAACCGTACCGACGTAGGCTGATTCTTGTTCGCGCTCGTACCTTCGAGGAAATGAAGAACCTCAGCGCCAGTGTGAAAGCGGATATGGCGCGGATACTGACCGATGGACTTGGGCGCGGACAAAATCCACTGGAGATAGCTAAGCGCCTTACTGAGCAGACGGGGATTGAGTCTCGCCGGGCTAATCGTATTGCCAGGACGGAGATTACCACCGCGCTGCGCCGTGCGCGCCTGGACGAAGACGACGAAGCCAGAGAACGATATGGCATCCGTACAAAGCAGATGCACATATCAGCGCTCAGCCCGACGACCCGAAGCACCCATGCCGCGCGTCACGCCCATCTGTACACCGCAGAAGAACAGCGGGAGTGGTGGGCTAAGGACGCAAACAGTGTGAACTGCAAATGCTCCACGATCGCCGTTATGGTCGATGAAAGTGGCAATCCTATAAGCGAATCCATCGTCGAAAAAGCTAAGAAAGTCTTTAACACAATGAAAGCCCGTGGCTACCAATGGGCTAAGGGTTAACACATGCCAATGCAGGTCAACATCACCACTAAGGTGAACAGCCAGTCTATCCGGCGCGAAACACATAACGGTCGTGAGCATCTGGTGCTGCCGAGCTATACGCTGCCGGCGAACGTCGTCATGAATGGCGGGCTGTACACAGAAGATGAAATCAACGCCCACTATCAGGGGCTGGAAGGCACGCTCGCGCCGCTGGGTCATCCACAGGTTAACGGTCAGTTCGTGTCGGCCTTCTCTCCTGAAGGCCTTAACGTCGGCTACGTAGGCGCGTGGAACCGTAACGTTAAGAAGTCCGGCAATCGTATCTACGTAGAAAAATGGGTGGATGTGGCTCGAGCTGAAGAGTCGGAAGGCGGGCGAGAACTACTTGAGCGAGTAGCAGCTATAGAGCGTGGCGATGACGTACCGCCCATTCATACCAGCGTAGCTGCTTTCCTCGACCAACTTGAGCCGAACGAGCAACAGAGAGCTACGGGCGCCGAGTGGGTGGCGAAGATTCACAGCATGGACCATGACGCAATCCTGCTTCATGAGGTCGGAGCTGCCACCCCTGAGCATGGAGTTGGCCTGATGGTTAACGCTGATCTGGCTCAACCGCTCAAGGCTAACTCGGGCGCGCTGGTTGGCGAATCCTACCGGGAGCGTGAGCAGCGTCTCGATCGCGCAGCTAAAGCGAAGTTTGCATCCGGGACAGATGAATACGCCTGGGTGGCTGACTTCACTGACTCGCAAGCGGTAATCATCCGCAACGGCGGCACTGCTGAAGTGTTTGGCTACAAATCAGAGGGCGGCGTAATCACCTTCGACGATGCCGGTACCGCAGTGGCTCGCCAGGAGTCATGGGTGGCTGTAGTCGCCAACAAATTCAAATCTCTTTTCACACCGCAGGAGCAGCCTGCACCAAACCACAAAACGGAGGGCGACATGCCTTTAACCAAAGAAGAACTGGAACAAATCGGCAGCATGATCGGCCAGGCTGTTGCGACCAACACGGAAGCGGCTATCAAGCCTCTCGCGGAAAAGGTTGATGCGCTACAGGCTAATCATCAGCAGCTTGCTGAGACCCTGACCGCCAACTCCCGCGCCGAAGAGAAGGCAAAGCGTGATGCGGTTGCTAAGGTCCATGGCGACATCGTGGCCAACGCGCTTTCTGGCGATGCGCTGGACGCGATGTTCAAGTCACTGGGCGAAGCTGCTCCGCTGGGCACCAACAATGCGCAGCAGCAGAAAGAAACCGGTGCGCCGAACCCTGACGAATACTTCAAATAAGGAGCCAGACTAATGGCACGTTATCGTCGCATTAATATCGACGGTCAGTCTCTGTACAAGACCGAAACCCGCGTTACTGCCGCATCCTTGCTGCCCGGTACCGCTGCAGTCATCAATGACGACAATGAGTTTGCGCAGGCAACTGCGCTGGCTGGTCGTATCTACATCATCGATGTTGCCTATCATCAGGGTCTCAAAATCACCGAAGCGGTTCCTGCTGGTGATTCTGCTGTGGGCAACTACGTAGAAGAAGGCCGCGAGCTGGCTCTGCTCTGCGTGGCGGGAACCTACGCCAAGGATGACCCGATTAAGTTGGGCGCAAATGGTCAGTTTACCAAGGCAACGGCGGATACCGATTCGGTGATCGGCTACAGCCAGGATGATGCAACCATTGCCGCCAGCACTACCGATTTCATCCGCGTGCGTATGCGCGCTGGAACTGTAGCTGCCCCGGCAGAAAATTCAGGAGAATAAGAATGTATTTTACCCCCGAAACACTGGCTGCTAACAGCAGACTGCGCGGGCACTGGAATGAGCTGTGGGCCAACCGCAACATTTTCAACCATCATCACGACATGATGGTTAACGCATATCGCCAGAGCATGACCCCCGAAATGCTGGCGGCTAACGCTGTTGGTGGCTTCGCTCGTGAATTCTGGGCTGAGATTGACCGCCAAATTATCCAGATGCGCGATCAGGAAATTGGCATGGAAATCGTCAATGACCTGATGGGCGTGCAGACTGTACTGCCTATCGGCAAAACCGCGAAGCTGTATAACGTGTCTGGTGACATCGCTGATGACGTGTCAATCAGCATCGATGGTCAGGCGCCGTATTCCTTCGACCATACTGAATTCGGTTCTGATGGTGACCCGATCCCGGTATTCACTGCTGGTTACGGCGTCAACTGGCGACACGCGGCGGGCCTGAGCACTGTCGGCATCGATCTGGTGCTGGAATCTCAGTCGGCTAAGCTGCGTAAGTTCCACAAGAAGCGTGTCAACTTCTATCTGAACGGCGACTCCAGCATTGTTGTTGATGGTCTGCCAGCTCAGGGTATGAAAAACCACCGTAACACGCAGAAGATCAACCTGGGCAGCGGAGCGGGCGGTGCCAACATCGACCTTACCACTGCAACTCCGGCGCAGTTGCTGGCCTTCTTCGGCCCGACCGGTCAGTTTGGGCTGACGGCTCGCACCAACAAAGTAACTGCTTACGACAAGCTGTGGGTTAGCCCGGAAGTGTGGGCCAACATGGCGAAGCCATACCTGGTAGACATTAACACCGGCACCAATGCGTTACTGAGCGGCACGGTTTTGGATGCGATCAGCAAGTTCATTCCTGCGAAGTCTATCCAGATGACCTACGCGCTTTCCGGTAATGAATTCCTCGCTTATGAGCGTCGTCAGGACGTGATTTCTCCGCTGGTCGGTATGGCTGTCGGCGTTGTCCCTCTGCCGCGCCCAATGCCTCAGTCGAATTATAATTTCCAGATTATGAGCGCTGAGGGTCTGCAAATTAAGAAAGACGGCGAAGGCCTGTCCGGCGTGGTCTACGCCGCCAATCTGGCATAAGGAGATCAGCATGGCTAAATACCAGGTAACCAGAGCATGGCATGGAGTGAACGTCGGTGATGTGGTTGAAATTGAGAAACTGCATCCTGCGCTAAAGCCTCATGTTATGAAACTCTCTGATGCGGCATTAACACCGGCGACGCCAGAGGCTGGCACGGATGTGAAATCCCGAAAAGAGATTATCGCAGCGCGCCTGACGGAGCTGGGTATCGAGTTTAAAGGCAATCTCGGGGCTGAAAAGCTCGGTGAATTGTTGCCTGATGGTGAACTCGAAAAACTGTTCCCTGCTGAATAACCGCCGCGAAAGCGGTTTTTTTATGCCCCGCTCCGGCGGGGCTAATAGGTGCATAACATGATCCCAGAAGATATGAAGCAACCATTGCCGCACACGCAGTTTGCTGAGATTTCATCGTTGAGCGTCACCAATGAGATCAGTTTGGCAATATCCAGTACCACCGAACTGGTTAAAGACTCGTCGAGCGTGGAACGACTGATTCTCCTGAAGCATCTTCGCGCGCTTTGCGATCTGCAACTCAATAAATTATCAGGGCTGGAATAGCTATGGTAACGCTGGAGAAGGCCAAAGAGTATTTGCAGAGCCAGGGAATAAATCTTCCTGACTTCATGCTTCAGTCGTTAGTGGATGATGTTAACAGCATTCAGGAATGCCTTGATTCTCACTATCCGGCATCAAAGGCGTTGGCAATCCAGATGTATTTGCTTGCACTGATGGGTCTGGGGCAAGGCGATAAGTACATCAGCTCCCAGACCGCACCCAATGGTGCATCGCGTTCATTCCGATACCAGTCGTTTTCCGACCGATGGAAAGGGGCGCTGGCACTGTTGCGTGGCGCTGACAAACACGGCTGTGCTAATGACCTCATCCCTCCTGACCCGACCAATACAGCGTTTGCTGGTATCTGGATTGGCCGAGGTGGATGTATGTGTGGGAGTAAGTAATGGCATGGGTATCGGTTAAGCAGCGATTGCCTGAGCCGTTCGTTAAGGTCTGGGTGATGACCGACAGTGGTAAGCGCGTTACCGGCTATGTGAAAAGTAACGGTGACTGGTATCTGCTGTGCCGGAAGGTTGCGTCGGAGAATCCGGAGGTGATCCGGTGGGAGGATAACGGTGTCTGAAACAGCCGCATGGAGTTATACCAATGTTGCCACTGTTTACCCGCGCGTCTACGACGACTGGAACAGCACCTGGACAAACGGAACTCCCTACCTGATTGACTGCACCTGGACGGCAAACAATGAAGTTGCTGTAGATGCCAGTGGGAAAGAGTTCACCACGAACCTGATTTTCTTCACTGAACTGAAGCGTAACGGCGTCTATGCAACCATGCCGAAGCGTGACTGGTACATCGCCAGAGGTGACACATCGGCGCTATCCGATCCGCTTAAAGCAGGTGCCAACGTCATTCGGGCCGTAACCGAATGGGATATGTCACCATTTGGTGAAGAGCCCGACTACAAAATCCTGACGTGAGGTAATCATGCCCGTTAAAGGTATCAAGCGCGTCCAGATGAATACCAGCAGGGTGCTGAGTGACATAGCCGGAATACGCACGGAGAAGGTTCTGTACCAGGTCATGAATGCCGGTGCCAATCATGCTGCTCTAATCACTCCTGTTAAATCGTCAACCCTCATCAACAGCCAGTACAAGCGGCTCGAACCCATGCCCTCAGGAATGATAGGCAGAGTGGGTTACACGGCAAATTATGCAGCTGCTGTTAATGCTGCAAAGGGCAAGCTCAAGGGCAAGCCAAGGCCTGACGGTAGCGGTAATTACTGGGACCCTAACGGCGAGCCGGACTTTCTCCGCAAAGGCTTTGAGCGCGACGGCCTCAACGAGATTAAGGCCATCATCAGGCAAGGATATAAAGTATGACGCGTAGCGAGGTGTATGACGCGCTGAGAGCGTGGTTGCAGTCCCACCGTTTTGATGTCGGCTATCGCGTCCAGAAACGCTTCTGGAACGAGCTGGAAGGAACTGAAGGGGAAAGATACCTCGTCATCCAGCAGGGCGGTGGCGGCAAGCATGATGAGGCTATAACCCGCGATTATTTCCGCATCCTCCTCCTGTCAGGTCAGAACGACAGCAATATTAACCAGGTTGAAGACCGCGCCGATGCCATCCGCCAGGCGATGATCGACGACTACAAGACTGAGTGCATCATCTCGATGCAGCCAATCGGCGGAATCACCGCCATCCAGACCGAAGAAGGTCGCTACCTCTTCGATATTTCCTTTCAAACCATCATTTCCCGATAACACGGAGATAATTAATTATGGCAGGATGTGAAGCGGGTGCATTCACAGGGCGCGATGTCGTCGTTTATTACGCGATTGGCTGCCCGGAATCACAACCCGCCAACGGTGACTATAAGCGCCTTGGCATGATGCGCGGAAAGACTGTTTCCGCTGAATGGGATACTGCGGACGCTACCGCTGACATGAGCGCAGCGTACACGCAGGAAAATCTAGTAACCTACAAAAACATTACCTTCTCAGGGGACGGTGTAACGCGAAAAGAGGATGTTTATGCGCAGAATGCGTTAAAACGTCACGTATACAATCCTCCGGCAGAGACAAGTAACCAGCCGTATGTCTGGCTGAAAATCATCTCTCCAAACGACATCACCGAAGGCCCGTTCATGGTTACTTCGTGGGAAGACGAAGCTCCTCATGATGACGTGGCCACGTGGTCTATTGAGGCTTCAAGCGCAGGTCAGGTTGATGTGCGTGATGTCGGTGCGGTAATTACCATTACTACACAGCCACAGAACCGCACCCTCACTGTGGGCAACAACCTTACTCTGACGGTAGCAGCAAATGTTTCTGATGGCTCATCTTTGACGTATCAGTGGAAGAAGGATGGTAGCGACATTACTAGCGCAACCGCTGCCACTTTCACTAAGTCGAGCGTTGCGGAAGAAGACGCTGGCTCCTATACATGCCAGGTCACATCCTCAACCGCCGGATCGGTTACATCTAACCCAGCGACGGTGACCGTAAACGCAGCCTAACCCATGGGAGGCTTAGCCCTCCCTCTTATTGAGAGTTTCCATGAAAGCAATCACCGATATCGGCCAGGCTGTCATTCGCGCCAGCGGCAAAGAGATATTCCTCAACCCTTCATTCCTGGCTATGTCCCGAATCGGCACGCCTGAGCAAATCGTTGATGCTTTCGTGAAAGTTCATGCGGGTCATTACCCAAAGCACAGAATTGCTGACATCCAGACTCTCAAGGCGGCCAATGCCCGCTGCTTTGCTGAAATGGCCGCAGCTGCAGCTAGTGTGGTCAGGCATTGCTCTGAAGGCGACGCTGCCGAAGTCATTGGCTCTTACTCAGTGACTACGGCGGGGAGACTGCTATTTAAACCAGGATCACTGCCGGTCGAAGACGTTATCCAGCTGGCGCGTCACCTGATTTTGCATGGCGTAATGGGTGATCAGCCGCCCGAAGAGTTCGAGAGCAAGAAAGGCGAGTACAGCGATAAATTCGATGCCCGTACATTCGTTTATACCGCAGTTGCCCACCTCGGGATGAGTGAGGCAGACGCCTGGAACATGACGATGACCAGCTTCCGGGCTGCCATGAATGCTAAGTTCCCGCAGAAGGATAAAGGGAAGGTGCCAACCCAGGAGAAATACGACGAGGTTATGGACTGGGCAGAGCAGATGCTGGCGATGGATGCGCAGAGGCATGGGCCGCATTAAATGGTCCACTTAGGTTGCGGAGGGCTGAAAAATGTTATCAAAAATGGTTTCTGAACGAGTCGGAAAGCGATTCCAGAACAGGGAAATACCACAATTACCAATGAGCATCAAAGGACAATTAATGAAGAGCGTCAAAATTGAATTTTCATCCGATGGTATTGTAATCATGCACGCTGGATTTAAGGTCTTGCAGGGTAATCGCGTGTTGGTTGAGGATTCCCTGTCTGGCAAGATTTCAGATGTATTTGTCCGTCACTATGAAGTACGTGCTGATGACGGCCCTGTATCTATTCAGTTTGCGAAAGGGGATATCCCCGGCTTAAATGTGAAGGCCACACTATCCTGAGCTATCCGTACTTGCCTTACTTATCCGCTGAGAAATAACATGCAGTCTGGTTAACCAAGGAGATATGCATGTTTGTAGCAGATGGATTGAAAGCCGACCCTGACAATAATGGATGGGTCTTAGGTTGGGGCGTTGTGCGCACTTCGCCCTGGCACCTTGTCGGGGTATATGCCACCAGGGATGTAGCCGAAACGAAAGCCGCTGAGCTGGGTGTTGGTTACGATGCCGCTTACGGTAGCCATCGTGTTGGAAGCGATGATTTCGTGACAGGGACAAGATTTCTGGATTGACAACTTAAGCCCACTCAGGTGGGCTTATAAATCTAGAAGATCAACGCTTTTACCGCTGCCCCAGCCTTCACGAATCATCTTGTCCTCAATGTAGGATATCTGATTTACATTGCCTTGTTTCTTGAGGATGGCACATAGCTGGTATGCAGCGTAGTGGTTGGGGTAATAAAACTTTGAGTTAGGTGATAAGCGACCCGTTACTCTGGCGTATTCGTCGCAATCAGATCGATGTTTTTTCTTCATTGCCTGAATAACGATTCCAGATATAGCAATGCACTTTTCGCAAAGCGAAATGGCATTCTGTAAGTTTTCTGGATTGTCTCTCAGGTGATACTGTTTCTTGATCTCCTCCTGCATGGCGATATGGAGATCGATTATTTCCTTATTGTTCATGCCGGAAATTGTGGCTATTTTTGAGGAGAATCTATCCATAATTAATTTTCCTTCAAAGCCTTAACTTCTTCTTCCAGGGATGCCAGTCTTTCCGCTATGGAGGCAAGGTTCAGTGCTTGGGCACCTTTGTGTTTCTCCGCCCACGCCTCTAAGGCAGCAACCATTTCGGCGTTTGCTGATCTTCCATTAGCTTCGGCCAGTTCATTTATCCTGGCTTTCAAGTCTTCAGGTAGCCTTAAATTGACTTGCGGGTGCTTATACCTTCTATCAGACATAACGACCTCTTAATCTTTTCGTACAGATTAAGTAGGTATCTATTGACTATCAATGCGTACCTACATACTATGTATGCGTACCACATACAAAGGAATAGATATGAAAGTTAAAACACTGAGATTGCCAGAGTGGCTGGAAAAAGCGATGGAGGACTTGGCCAAGAAGAGTGATCGGTCTTTCAGCAAAGAGGCGGTCAGAGCGATGAGAGAATATGCAGAGCGTCAAGGGATTAAATGCCCAGAATGAGTGAAGCCCCAACCGTTGTAGCGGTCAGGGCTTCGTTATCAACAAACCACCTAGGAATATTGACATGACAAGTATAGCAATTCTTGAAGCTGTTAACACCTCTTACGTGCCGTTTAACGGTCAGCAAATCATTACTGCTATGGTTGCTGGTGTGGCATATGTAGCGATGAAGCCAATCGTTGAAAATCTCGGCATGAGTTGGGGGACTCAGCAACAGAAACTGATGAAGTGCTTGGAGAAATTCAACTGTATTCATATGAATATGGTTGCTGCTGACGGCAAACTCCGCAAGCTTCTCTGCTTGCCGCTGAAGAAACTCAATGGATGGTTGTTCAGTATCAATCCTGAGAAAGTTCGTGCCGATATTCGCGACAAACTGATTCAGTATCAAGAAGAATGTTTCACTGTTCTGCATGACTACTGGAATAATGGTGGCGCTGAAAACCCACGCAAAAAGACAACTGTTGATGAAAGAACGCCGTTACGCGACGCTGTGAATATGCTGGTCAGCAAAAAACATCTTATGTACCCAGAAGCGTACGCAATGATCCATCAGCGATTCAACGTCGATAGTATCGAACATTTAGCCCCTGAGCAGATTAATGATGCTATTGAATACGTTCATCGCGTAGTTCTGGAAGGTGAATTCCTCGGCAAGCAGGAAGAACTACCCGCGCCGAAACTGGATATCAACTTCCCGATTTCTTGGTTTGTTGAAAACGCGCCGTATACAGTTATTCGTCAACAATGTGGTGATACGATAACCCTTGATCGCGCGGCACTGGTTGATTGCAGCCCGGCTTATAAATTGGTTTCGGCACTCACAGCCGCCGGATACGACGTTAGTGCGGTAAGCGCTGAGCTAAAGGCGCTGCGCACCATCATGGCTGAGCAGAGCTGGGCGATGAAAGAAATGGCCTCATACGTCGCTGTTCGTGATAAGGCATGTCATCGCATTAACCTGTAACCGATATCACGATTACCACAAACCCGCTTAACTGCGGGTTTTCCTGTTGCCATGTATGACGGAGGCGATATGTACACACGCGAGAGACTTGCAAGACTTGAAGCCACAGACGAACTGCGAGAGCGAAACATCCGAGGTATTGAATCCGAGCTGAAAAGCATCAACCAAAACCTTTCCTCAATGGAAAAGCGGTTCATTGATAAGATCGACGACAACCAAAAATGGCTGGTTGGCCTTTTGGTATCGGCAATACTTGTTCCATTATTCATTGCTTTAGTCACCAAGTGATTTGTAACTGTTCTGTCGTCGCCCGATCCCTGCTACTCTTTTGGCACATTTACCAAAGGGGATAGGGATATGAAGAGGCTGATTATTACTTTAAGTTTGGCATTTACTTTAGCGGGCTGCTCAGCTGGTCCAAAACTAACCGACTTTCCTCCGCCACCATCTCAGCAACAAATTGCGAGCGCAAGCTATGGAGAGCTTCCTGCAGACTATAAAGAAAAAATATCTCAATACGTTTCCTCCCGGCTGCTAGACCCTTACAGCGCCAAAATTGAGATTGGGAAACCTTACAAGGCTTATAGTCAGGATAATGTAGCTGGAGGAGGATTGGTAAGATTTGGCTGGGCAGTCCCTGTGATGACTAATGCCAAAAATGCTTATGGCGGCTATACCGGATATAAGCCTAGTAGATTTATATTCGACCACGGAACAATGTACGATGTAACGCTAATTTACGGTCTTGGACATCTGGTCGAAGTTAAGTAACTACAATCTATAAAACAATAAACCTCGCTCCGGCGGGGTTTTTTATTGCCCGGAGAAAATGAAATGGCCGAGAATGTAGGCGATATTGAATATGTAATTAAGGCTGATACGGCTCAGTTGCTACGCGCTGACAAGCAGGTGCGGAACGTAACCGACGGCATGGAAGGTGGGTTCAACCGCGCAGACAAGGCCGCTTCATCACTAACATCATCCTTCGGTAGTCTTAGCCGGGTTGCCACTTCTCTTATGGCCATTTTGTCTGTGCAGCAGGTGGCGCAATACGCTGACGCATGGACGACTCTGAACAACAAACTGGCAAACGCCCTTCGGCCTAGCGAGCAGCTGGTTGACGTTACTGAGCGAGTATTTAATATCACGCAGCAAACTCGGGGCAGCCTCGACGCTACAGCTTCTTTGTATGCAAGACTGGAGCGAGCAACCAGGGAATATGGAACCAGTGCTGATGATCTGGCTAAGCTGACTACCATCATCAACCAAGGGTTTGTTGTCTCCGGTGCGACCGCGCAAGAGGCCGAAAACGCTATTATCCAGTTGTCTCAGGGGCTGGCTTCTGGTGCGCTGCGCGGGGAAGAATTCAACTCTGTGAATGAGCAGGGGAACCGCCTGATTGTGGCGCTTGCTGACTCTATGGGGGTTGGCATTGGACAGATGCGTCAGATGGCTGCGGCCGGAAAGTTGACTACTGATGTTGTGGTGAACGGGTTACTTTCACAAGGGGTGACGATCGGCAATGAGTTCGCCAATACAACCACAACTATCAGTCAGGCTTTGCAGGTTGCCGGAAACAATATCACCAAGTTCTTTGGTGAAAACTCTACGGTTAAAACCGGTACAGCGATTTTCAACGACGCCGTAATCAGCGTCAGTGAGAACATCGGCGCTTTAAGCGCCATTCTGACTGGTGTCGCAGCGGTAATGGGAAGTCGTTACGTTGGCGCTCTGACTATGGCGACCGCTGCTAAAGTTAAGTCTGCTGTGGCTTCAAGGAATCAGTCAGCCGCTGAACTGCAGGCCGCACAGGCGACGGCAAACAAAGCTACAGCAGATCTCCGCGCTGCCGCCGTCGCAAAAGAACGTGCGCTGGATGAAATCCGCGTTGCGGAAATGATGAAGCAGACAGCCGTTAGTGCAACGAACGCTGCCGCTGCTGAGCAGCGTTTATCTGCGGCCCGTGTAGCAGCCGCTGGAGCTGTTGATAATTACAATCGCGCTCTGGCAGCAAATAAAGCGGCACAGGCTGGATTGTCTACAGGAGCAGGGCTGGTTAGCCGAGGATTGTCTCTAATCGGCGGCCCTGCTGGCGCCGCCATGCTCGCGGCCAGTGCGATTCTATATTTCTCCCAGAGAGCTAAAGAGGCCAGAGATGATGCCAACAACCTGGCAGATAGCGTTAATGAACTTAGTGCCAAGTTCCAGACCATGTCGCATACTGAGCTGGCAGCAACCATTGGCAAGCTAAGCCAGAACCTTCCTTCACTTAGCGATGCGGTAGCCGACGCACAGAAAGAATTTAACGACGCTACAGCTGCTGTTCAAAGGCAAGAAAGGGAGATAGCTAACTGGGGAACGAACACTACCCGAGGCCGTCAGGCTGCTGAAGCGTTAGGTGGGGCTCAGGATAAATTAGCAATTGCAGCCCTTGAACTTGAACGTGCTCAGAATCGCCTTAGTCAGACTCAGAATGCTATTAACATTGGACGTGCCACGCTTAATGGCACGATGAGGCAAGGGATTGATCTGCTTCGCCGGGATGGGGAGGAAGCGGGTGTCGCCGCTGGCATGATGGGCAGGCTTGGCGACATGATTAATTTCGCTGCAAAAGCGAAGGAAAAATTCAACTCCAGCAGTTTGATGGTAGAGCGCCCGAAAGATGTTCAGGACTACCTTGATAAACTGCAAGACCAGGTGACGCTACAAAGTGAACTCAACGATCGCAAGCGTGCGCAGTTGAGAGCCGAGCAGGACATCAGGAAGCTGGGCGGAAGCGAGGCGGACGTCAGACTGGCGAGGGAAAGGGCTGCTGCCGAATACGACGCACAGCAAGCTCAGCGGAAAGGGAGAAAGGAAACTAAAGACGCGGCGTCTGAGGCCACGAAGGCCGCCACTGCAATGCAGGCAAATGCGCAGAAAATTGCAGACTACAAACAAAGAGCAGGGCTTGCTGCGACGTCAACACAAGAGTTATCTCGTGAGCAGGCGATTTTAAGGGCTGAACAGTCTTTAAATAGTAGCGCTACGAAAGAGCAGGTTGCCGAAATAAGAAAATATGCAGCGGCTGAATGGGATGCAGCCAATGCGGTTAAGATGCGCCAACAGGCAGAGCAAGGTAAGAAGTTTGCTCAGCAAGAGATAGCTGCATACAAAGTAATGCCAGACGCCCAGACTGGAAACTCTATTGACCTTCTGGCTCAAATCGACCAGGAAGAGCAGCAAAAGCTTGCTGCCATGGCAAAATATCAAGCCATTGACAAAGAAAATACCCAACTTTACGAGGATGCTAAAACAGCGATTCAGCAACAAGCTGCAAATGAGCGCATTAATATAGCCAGAACGGAAGCCCAGAGGCAGGTTGATGTGGTTAACACCATGCTCAACGGAATTTCTCAGGGATTCGACGGGTTGGCTACTATTATTGCCAACAGCAAAGGCAAGAACAACACAGCATTTAAGGCTCTTTTCGCGATCAGTAAGGGGTTTGCCACTGCTCAGGCGGCGTTAAACCTTCAACTGGCGATTTCTAATGCGATGGCATCCGGACCGTTCCCGTGGAATATGGCTGCAATGGCCCAGGTCGCAGCCGCGGGCGGCTCCCTGATATCAAGCATTGCTAGCGTTGGATATAGCGGCGGTCGTCGCTACGGCGGCACAGTGTCAGCCGGCAACGCCTACCGCATCAATGAAGATGGACGCTCTGAAATCTTCCAGACAGCAGGTGGGCAGCAGGCATTCATCCCGAACCAGTCAGGGAAAATTATTCCGGCTGACAAGGCCGGAGGTGGTGGGTCGTTTAATCCTGTAATGAACCTCACGATAAATACTACGGGAGGAATTGGTGATGAGGAGATCGCAAGGCTTCGTAAAGTGTGGAACAACGACATGCTGAAGATGATGGTAGACCAGAGTACTCGTCCGAACGGTTTACTGCAGGGAAGGAGGAAATAAGCGGCATTTAGCCGCTTGTTAATCACTCCGGCTTCAATGTCGCAATGTCGATCATTTCCATTGCTGATTTTTTAATATCCTCAAGGTGATGCGCTAGATCCCCACTAGTTGCAATCATTTCATTAGTCATGTTTTCCGTAATGTCTTTTAAGACCTGCTGCTTTTCAGCATTCATTAAGGCAATCATATTTTGAACCACGATTTTGATCGCCATGATGTCTTTCTGAGCTTGGCTAACATTGTCCATTTTTAAGTCCTTGGTTGATAGTGATTGTCGAGATTTGATTATACAACGGAGGCTAAAGTGCCAGAAGTTTTTACGTGGACACCACAGCGAGCCTATCAGGTTGAACGTACCCCAAACGTAGCCGTTATTAAACTCGGTGACGGTTACGAACAGAGACAGGTGAAGGGCATCAACCCGCTAATGGATAAATACTCGCTCACCTTTCGCGGTGTCAGCGGCTCTTGCCGTGGCAATCCAGCGAAGGATGCTGAGACATTTCTCAAAGAGCGAATGGCAGTAGAGGCGTTCTACTGGACGCCATCCGATACGGGGGTACAGAAGCTTTTTGTCTGCCGCTCTTGGAATATGACAAAGACCGGGCCGTTGTTTGAACTAACGGCCACGTTTGAACAAGTGCCACGATAAGCCACCTCCGGGTGGCTTTTTTAATGGGAGTTTGCCGTGCGCGACATACCTGCAAATTTAATTATCGACAGTGTAGACGCCGGAGTTGGCGCATTCATCGATTTGTTCGAAGCTGACCTGCAACCCTTTGGTGGTGACCTTATCCGGTTCCATTCTGGCACAAATGGCTATTACGGGAATGTTATCTGGAAAGGGAATCAGTACCAGGCATACCCGATAGCGGTTGAAGGCTTCGAGATGAAGAACGAGGGGACTTACGCGCGCCCGACTATGACTGTCGCTAATGTCACCGGACTGCTTACGGGGATTAACCACGACTTTGACGACATGCTCGGCGTCGTGATTACCCGCCGCCAGGTGCCTGTGAAGTATCTCGATGCTGTTAACTTTCCGAATGGTAACCCTGATGCGGATCCTACGCAGGAGGCCGTCTCCCGTTATGTTGTTGAGGAGTTGATTGAAGAGACGTTTGAGCAGGTGACCTATACTCTGGCAACCCCGATTGATTGCGACAACGCTATCATTCCGGCGCGTACAATTCTCGCCGATGTGTGCCAGTGGCAGTATCGCGGCGTCGGGTGCGGTTACGATGGCCCGGCGGTGGCTGATGAAAGAGATAACCCCACGACAGACCCCGCGAAAGACAAGTGCTCTCACCGTCGCAGTGGCTGTCGCTTCCGTTATCCGCGACCGGAACCCATGCCAATCAGCAGCTTCCCCGGCTCTCAGAAGGTTTCCTGATGCAAGAATTACTCGATTATGCAGCCTCGTCGCAGGATGAAGTGTGCGGGCTAATCATCGATGGGGAGAGGGTTTTCCGCTGCCGTAACATTCATCCTGATCCGCATAACCAGTTTCGCATTGCAGATGATGACTGGCTGGCGGCCGAAGAGGCTGGAGAAGTTACGGCTGTGTTCCATTCTCATCTGATGAACTTACCGACACTATCAAGCTCCGATCGACGTGCACAAATTGCTTCAGATCTGCCGTGGATACTGGCGTGTAACGGTGTATTGAGAACATTTCTCCCGGTGCCTCATTTGCTTGGCCGCCGGTTTGAACATGGGGTTACCGACTGCTACACGCTTTTCCGGGATGCCTACCATCTCTGCGGGATTGACCTTCCAGATTTTGTCAGGAAAAACGGGTGGTGGCTTCGTGGGGAGAACTTGTATCTGAAAAGCCTTCCCCGATTTGGGTTCAGTCAGGTATGTCCGTCAGAGGCATTGCCGGGAGATGTGATAATCCGACAGCCATTCCCTGGCGCGGATCCCTGTCATGCAATGGTTTTGCTTGATGACAATCTGGTCCTTCATCACGACTGTGCCGGCCACTTAAGCAGGCGTGAACCAATGCGCCCGGCATTCGTAAAACAAATGCATTCAATCTGGAGGCACGAACAGTGCTCATCTTTAAATTTGCAGGGCATTTACGCAGACATTTCAGCAAAGTCGAATTAAATGTCGACACCCCAGCTCAGGGCCTGCGTTTACTTCTGGCCCAGAACAATGAATTCAAAAAGGCTTTTCTCAATTCCCGCGTGAGGCTCCGAATTGCGGGCGATGATATCGAATCATCATCAATGCACTGGCACATGGATCGGCATCTCCAGAGCGGTACCACAGTCATTTTCGTACCGGTAGTGGAAGGGGCTGGTATTGAAATTGGCGTGGCTGGTTGGATTGCGATTAGTCTTGCCGCGGCTTCAGTCGCTTACTCCGTTTATTCAGCAAGAAATATGAAAACCAAGACCTCTGCTGAGGCAGCCGAAACAAATTCCATTACGAATAACTCGTTCACCAGTGCGGAAAACCGCGTGGGCCAGGGAAACCCGGTTCCCATCCTGCTGGGTGAAATGCAGGTTGGTAGCAATGTCATAAGCCTTGGCATCGATACATCCAACAATATGGACTGGACAGAATCAATCAGTTAAGGGGCAACTATGTCTTCTGGTGGCGGTAAATCCTCAACCCCCAAACTTCTCGACGATAATCTCAAATCCAAACAGTTTTACCGCGTTCTCGACCTTATCAGCGAAGGGCCTATTTACGGCCCAGTCGATCAGGAGCATTTATCTTCGTTCATGCTGAACAAAACACCTGTAACCGATGTCAACGGCAATACGAGTGTGAATGGTGTTAGCGTGGCCTGGCGTCCGGGCTCTGAAACTCAGGATCCGATTAACGGTTTTGCAGCCATTGAAGCAACGACCATCGTCAACACTGAAGTAACCTATGATACGCCGCTTGTTCGTACAGTGACCGATCAGGATGTTACTCGTGTTCGCTTCAACATTGGTGTATCAGCACTGGTTGAGCAGGACTCTAAAGGTAATCAGAAGAATGCGACCGTAACGATGGTTGTGGAGACCCGAACCAATGCGTCAGGTTGGGGAATTGCAAAAACAGTAACGATCACCGGTAAAATATCCGGTGAATATCTGGAAGCACATGTAATTGACGCGCCAGATATCAAGCCATTCGATATCCGTGTCCGCCGTATCACTCCCGACAGTACCAGCGACCTTCTCACCAATGGCACAGTGTGGAACAGCTATACAGAAATTACCGACGACAATCTTAACTATCCGTTCTCAGCTATTGCCGGTGCAGTTGTCGACCGAGACCAGTACACCGACACTCCTAGCCGCACATATCATCTTCGAGGCCTGATAGTCGACATCCCTGATAACTACGATCCTATCAGCAAGACTTATAACGGATTATGGCTGGGTGGGTTCAAGAAAGCGTGGACGAACAATCCGGCGTGGCTTTTCCGTGAAATGGCGAAGAATGAGCGCTTTGGGTTGGCGCGTCGAGCGGGATATATCGATGTTGATGATGGGGCGCTTTATGTTCTGTCTCAGTATTGCGATCAGCTTGTCGATGATGGTTATGGCGGGCAGGAACCTCGCATGACACTCAACGCCTACATTACTGAACAGGCAACGGCCAGAGACATCCTGGATAAGATAGCCGGTATGTTCCGTGGTGTCGCCTTATGGGATGGTATGCGCCTGTCTGTCATGCTCGATGCGCCTCAGGACCCAGTTGCGACGATCACGAATGCTAACGTGGTAGACGGCAAGTTCAGCCGTAGCTCTGTTAAGCGCTCAGAGAAATACAATGCCGTGGTTGTGTCATGGACCGATCCGGATAATGGCTGGGAGCAGGTTAAGGAGTACGTCTCTGACGACGAGATGATTGCTCGTGGCAATTACAACGAAACTACCCTTGAAGCGTTTGGGTGTACGTCCAGGGGGCAGGCATGGCGAGCCGGGAAGTGGTTACTGGAAACCGCGAAACGTGAGAGCAGTCGTCTGTCGTTTCAAATGGCCCGTAACGCGATTCGCTTCACTCCGGGCGATATTGTCGAAATTATGGACAATGACTATGCCGGTGCGCGGCTTGGTGGGCGCATCATGTCGCACTCAGGCGCAAATATTACTGTTGACGCTGTCGACTCTTCGCTGATTGCTGATGGTGACGCAATGTCGGTAATGGGTAGTGATGGTAAGTTTGTAAAATACGAAATAGCACGCGTCTCAGGTAACGTTGTAACGCTGAAAACGGCACCGGTATGGGTTCGCGACGGAACCGTGTTTGCTATATCTACCAGTAATGTAGCCACCAGACTATTCCGCATATTGAGTGTTGCAGAGACGGATAACAACTCTACATACAGCATCACAGCTTCTCAGCATGACCCCAACAAGCAGGCCATTGTTGATGAGGGAGCTGTGTTTGAAATTCCCAGTGATACTCTTAACGGCTACCGCGTACCGAATATTGAAAATCTGCGCATCATTAACACCAACTCTGAGACTGTTCAGGTCACTGCAACCTGGGAAACAGCTACAACTACCAAAAAGCTGATGTTTGAACTGTACGTGTACAGTGCTGATGGGAAGGTGGTGGCTCAGTATGAGACTGATCAGTTCCGATATGAGTTTTACGGCCTGAATGCAGGAAGCTATACGCTGGGTGTGCGTGGCAGAAATGAAAACGGCATGAAAGGTGCTGAGACCCAGGTAAGCCTGGTGATTGGCGCTCCGCCGGCTCCTTCAAGTGTCATCTGGACTCCGGGTTTATTCTCTGCCGATCTGGTACCGGTTATGCGTATTTCCGCCACTACCGACACGTCATTTGAATTTTGGTATTCAGGCCAGACTAAAATTACGGATCCTGCTGTCATTGAAGACCAGACCCAATTTCTGGGGCGCTCTAACCAGTGGACGCTGCACGGCCTGCAGGCGGATAAAACGTATTATGTTTATGTCCGTACGCGCAATGCTTTTGGTGTGTCGGATTTCGTCGAAGCTTCCGGACAGGCGTCTTCTGATATACCAGGCATGATTGACCTCATCGATGATGCAGTTCGCGATTCTGAAGCGTTCAAAAATGTGCAGGAAGGGGTTGATACTAACCTGAACGGCATTATGGAAAATGCGCTCGCCAATCATGGAACTGTTGATCGTCAGTTTGAGCAACTTGGCGCAGTTCGTGCTGAAATTATCGTCATCAGGACAACCATAGCGACAGTCGATCAGGCACTGGCCCAGCTCACAACCAGCGTAAATTCTCAGTTTGAAGATGTAAATGCGACCATCCTGCAGCAGCAGACCGCAATCAGTAATAACACCCAGGCCATTGCCAGTCTTGATACTTATGTTCAGTCTGAGGTTGGCGACCTGACGACCGCTGTTAATCAGAAAATGAATGCGGAAGTAACCAGCAATGGTACTGGCAAGGCATCCTACACCCTGAATCTTGGAATCATCCGCGGTGGTGTGAAATACAATACCGGTTTCGGTATGTCGATTGAGCCGTCAGGGAGTTCGTATAAATCAACCGTCGTATTCGCTGCAGATCAGTTCGGTATTTATAGCGGGAGTGACCCCGGAAATTATCAGGCTGCGTTCTTCGTTTATAACGGGCAGGTCTTTATTAGTTCTGCATTTATTCAGGATGGCAGCATAGATAACGCCAAGATTGGGCAGTATATACAGTCAAGTAATTACGTCGCTGGAAGCCAGGGGTGGAGATGGGACAAAAACGGAACCATGCAAAACTATGGCAGTGATAGTAGTGGCGCAATGAAGCAGACGAACGTGACAATAAGCATCAAGGACACAAGCCGACTGCGCGTACAAATCGGCAAAATAACGGGGGTATTCTGATGAGCTGGGGAATACAAACCTGGGATGCCAGCGGAAAAGTTAATAACTATGGACTGGTACCAATCAGTGTGCTTGGATTCTTCTCTGTTTCGAATGGTCAGCAATCCGGCGGGGCGGCTTATAGCCTCCCCGCAGGGTTTGTTATGGAAATTCTGCAGGTTTGCTCTGATTCTAATTACACAACAAAACGCCGAAAGATAACAGTTTCGGGTGGAACGGTAACTATTACTGCCGCATCTTCAGATATAGATTTCGGTGCAAATACATTCCCGGCGGTAGCGGGGTTCATTATTGCTTATCTGAGGGCTTCCTGATGGCTGATATTTGGGGTGCGCTATTAACAACGGATAATGGTGCTCCATTCATTACACCTCAATCGATACCACTGGCGCTCATCGCTAAAAAAACAGTGTCGTTACCTGCGGGGCTGACAACAACTGTAACTCAGTCATTCTCATCCAGTCGCCCAATTGTCCCGTTCGTTTGTACAACAGCGAAATGTGTCAGTAGTTATGCAGTCAGCGGTAATACCTGCACGGTCACATTTCAATATCCAGAAGGAAGCAGCGGGAGCGCTGACGTGTATTTCTTCACGATATTCGAGCAATCCTTGCCTGACTGGGGAATAGCCATATGGGATGAAAATGGCGTATGCATTTTGACAAACGAAACGCGTGTTTTAACGGATGTGGAATCTGTTGGTACCAGCGGTAGTGATGCTGCAGGTGGATATAATATAAACGCGACGAAGACCGGGAAGTGGGGCATTCTTCCTTCAATGTGTGGGCTAATTACCGGGGTAATTATTGCCGGAGGAACGAGACCATTTCAATCTCAGCTATTTTTTACGACTCAATATAACGGCGCGTCTACACAGATTACGATTGCATCAACAGGTGGTTCGCCGGGAGGCGGTGTTACTAACATCCAGTATCACAACATGCGAAATCAGGTATATGCGCTCAACCTCGCTAACTATGATTGATCGTTTTCAGCGATCAATATCAGATAATTGATCTATAGAATCAATTATCCCCCTTTGATTCATGTTGTTATTGTTTAACTTCATGAATTTCCAGGAATACCTCTGATATGAAAAAGCTACTTCTATGTGTGGCCGGTGCTGCTTTACTCGCTGGTTGCTCCGGCGTGCTTGAGAAGCAGCAGCCGGTATGTTCCGGAATTGCGCTCGTTGGCGGTCAGGAAAACACCGTTCAGATTTATGGTGTCCGTAAGCAAAACAACCAGACGCAGTACCGCGCGGGCCATCCATTTGGCTGGCACTGGGTAAATAAAAACAACTTTATATCGACCACGTGCGGCAGCCCCGACAAATAAGCACACGACAGTCGTCACGAATTTGCTGTGAATCCACCTATGCGGATGGGCGTGAAGCCACAATATCTCTGATGAGACAGTAAACGAGAACGCGGACTTTATGGCTTAGAAGTTCACCTGGAGGCACCCGGCACAGCAACCATCACAGAAAACCTCGCTCCGGCGGGGTTTTTTATGCACGTTCAGGAGACTCTATGTCCGCAGGAACAATTACGCTCACCGATAAATCTGCCGTTGTAAGCGGTAACGGTACGTCATTCACCACAGAACTGGCGGCTGGTGACTTTATCGTTGCAACCGTAGGTGGTATCGCCTACACCCTACCGGTACTTTCAATAACCAGTGCCACATCTCTGACACTGGTAAGTAATTTCACCGGACCCACTCAATCTGGCAATGCGTGGAATGCTATTCCTCGTGTTGCATTGAACATGGTTACCGCTGCACTTGTAACACAGAGCGCGGAGGCTTTACGTGGCCTGAATTACGACAAACAAAATTGGCAAAGTATTTTTACCGGGACCGGAGCCATTACCGTTACCCTGCCAGATGGGAGCGTTTTCAGTGGTCCTTCATGGAAGTACCTGTCAGACAATATGGCAACTAAATCCAATGGCGCGGTACCGATTGCGCAGGGTGGGACAGGCGCAAAGACAGCCGCAGACGCTCGCACAAAACTCGGTTTAGGAAGTAGTGCTACGAGAGATGCTGGAACAGATAGTGGCAATGTGATGCCGGTTGGCGCCTTTGGAGTAGGCACTCCGGCAATCAGCATGACGGATGCGCAGTTTTTATCATTAACAG
>NZ_JBSPEI010000032.1:0-23518 GCF_055796175.1 Pseudocitrobacter sp. 2023LY-00077
AGATTTCTGACGGAGAAGGCAGGCCGTTGATGTTCTCCTGCTCGGTAGAGCAAAGCGTTGTTACGTCGATATCCTGCTTCTGGCCACCAGTGAACTGAATTTCTTTGATGGTGCAACTCAGATCGAGGAAGGTTGCGGAATCCATCGTTTCTTTGGTGGCTGGCAGGGAGGAAATAAGGATCTTCGTCAGCTGCGATTTTTCATAAAGTGCAGACATAGCTGTCTCCTGGAAAAAGAAAACCCGCCGTAGCGGGTCTGTGAGTTAGTGGGTTTGTCAGACAGTGACCTGAAATTCCAGCGTCATCCGGTAATACCGGCTCCCTGGTTCATAACCAGGAGTTTTGCTTATATTGGTGGGATTGAGTGGCTTAACCGCCTGAAGCGCCATATCACGAAGATTCCGCGCCTCTTTGAGAGTCAGTGAGTAAGCATCTACCTGGACCGATATCCCTGACTCGGCCTGCCCACAAAGAACATCGGTGGTCACATCAGAAATAAGTGAAAAAATAACCCATGGCGGTGATATCGAGGGCTGGCCATCACTACCCAGCGGCGCAACGTAAGGATAAACCTGCCCTCCGGCCAGCGGCTTCAGTAAAAGATAAAGGTCATCTTCCGTCATTTACTCAGCACCTCGTCAATGGCCTGGTTCATGCGTTTCATAGCAACCTGCGCCGCCAGTTCTTCGCGGGTATCAAACGCAGGACGGACAAAAGGATGTGGTGGCATATTCACGGTGCCCATTTCGACAAATCGCCAGTAAAACGCGTTACGTTGATCACTGGCCTTCATTGAATTATCGCTGTTACCCGTTCGCATGTTTCGCCCACGAATATGAACACCTGAAGAGATATCACCGCGTTTTCTGGATCGCTGCGTCAGCACCACAACGTTTTTCTTCAGTTTGCCGGTTCGCTCAGGCGCTCTTTCTATCACCTCATCTTTTAGAACCTCAGCACCAGCTCGCGTGGCATCACGCAGAACTTTGTTGTTTTCGGCGCGGCTCAGTAATTCCAGATCGCGGGAAATCGTTTCAAGGCCAGAAAAATCCAGACTTATATCAATCATTTTTACGCTCCATTTTTACAGAGTATTTCCAGCCTGGTGGCTTTACTGTCGGGTATGGGAGGACCAATGATATTCAGTACCGCGCCTTTAAATGGTCCTGTGAGCACCTTTAATCTTGACGCAGCAGTCACATCACGCCGGAAACGGACCCACACCCGAATTGTTGCCTGTGCCGTTTCTGCTCCTGATTGCAACTGCTCACGACCACTGATACCCAGCACTTCCGCCCATATGGTCTTTCCCTCCTGCCACTCTTCAACCGGCTGGCCTGTCGTATCGCGGAAAGAAGCAAAGTTCAGGATAGTAACGCGATGGCGTAATCGACCTGCCTGCATAATCCCTCCTTACAGCGGTATGTATCGGTACGGTTGAAGCAAAGACTCAAAACCAAACGGGAAGGTGGTAACAGTATTTCCGACATTGACTGGTTCTCTGTTTTCAAACCAGTGCCCAACGAGAAGCATCAATGCCAGCAAAATATCGTCAGCAATACTGAGTCCATCAGGATCAGATTCAGGTACCTTGTCTTCATACAGTTTTCGGTTGATGTAATTCTCTGCCATACGCCTTGCGGCGCCGTAGTAGAGCAACAACATTTCATCTTCCGTTGTATCGTCAGTATCGATCCGACACTGATCCCTTAGCTTCTCTATCATTTCGCTCATCGTTTTACCCGGCCCGCAGCGAACTGCGGGCATAAAAAAACCGCTTACGCGGCATCAGGAGACAGCAGGAGTATTGATTACGGCGCCTTACCCACCAGCGCTTTGATGGCCGCTGTATCTTCCAGCACGCAGTCAAAACGATGGAAGGCCAGGAATGCTGTCTGATCATACTCTGCGTAACGCTCAACCAGACGCTTCAGTGTCATGTAGGAAACACGGCGAACAATGAAGCGATTGAAATCACCCAGGAAAATGAATTTCTTACTCGCTGCCGCAGCATCAATCGCCTGATCAATTACATAGGGAATACCAAGAACAGTTGCCGGGGAACCACCAACAACATCCGGTAGCCAAAGAGGGCGCTTCTGATCATCCACCATCTCTTCGATTACCTGGAGAGTGCCGTCATTAAACGCCCAGCGAAAACTTGGACCACCGCGATATGCCGGATCAATCGCATGTTTCAGACTGTTCATTTCCTGCCAGGTGAATGCTGCGGCGGCCGCCGCAGAAACAGTCCCGGTTACTGAAGCCGCCAGCCCTTTTGGCTGCTGAGGTGTACCAGCTCCGGTACCCTGCACGAGATATTTGGCTTCACCTCGACCAATACGCTGCGCAATACGTCCAGCAAGGTAGGCCTCAATATCTACGCCGCTGTCCTGTAGCAGTTCATTGGAGACGCGGATAATTTTGGATGACAGTTTTTTAGCCCCCAGGATTGCGGTGCCGAATGTCACATCCCCCTCCGTTGCTGCAGCGTTTTCTGCAAGCAGTTCCCCCTCTTCAGCAGTACCATCAGAAGTGGACCAGGTAATATCCTGACCGTTTGAAGTATTGAGGATTTGCGCAACGCTCACGATCCCGCCGTAAGCTTTCATTGCATCAATGATGGTATTTCGCATCTGGGTAGGGACCGTATAACCACCTTTATCATCAGGTGTCGTTCCCTGCGCGCGAAGTTCTTTAACTGCCTGACGTTCTTCAGCAGTCAGCTCACCGAAGCCATGACGCAGGAGACGATCGAATGCTGCAGCACGGCGCGCTTCTGCCTGCATTTCAGGACTTTCCTGACGCTGGCGCTGTTCAGGCTCCTGTTCATCAACAAAAGACTGATCATGGCGGCGCAATTCTTCTTCACGAGCGATGCGCTCATCAAGCGCGTCCAGTTCGGATTTTGCGGCGTTCCACTGAGTGCGCTGCTCTTCGGTCCAGGTGGTATCACCAATTTTATCGTGCAGAGCACGCATATCAGTGGCGATGGTGTTACGTTTTTGCTTCATTTCATGCAGTTTCATGGTTTTTCCTTACGCGTTAAGAAGAGTCAGCAGGCGCTCACGCGCCATTCGTTGATTAATGGCGTTATGTAGCGCACCACTGTCGCGCGCCTCCTGCCAGGCTTTCATCGATCGGACGCCGGAATCGGCCTCCTGATATGCGGGATAGGTCACCGGACTGACATCAAACAGCCGGGAAAACTTCGATATTTCGCGAATAACTACCCCTTCGTCGTCCTCGTACCAGTGTTCGCCGTCGCGGGCGACACGAAAGGCAAAGGACGACTGATTAATGTCACCGCGCAGCATTGGTGCCAGCACCAGGTCGCGAATGGTTTGCGTATCCGGCGCGGTAATGTCGTAACGCAGACCGCGATCATCTACAGACAGTGACAACGTTCCGGCAGCGCTACGACCAAGGATAAAATTAGGGTCATGGTTAAACAGCCCGCGAACATCATCATTGAGCACATCGTCAAAAGCACCGGGTTTGATAATTTCACGAAAACCCCAGAGAGGTTCCGAGCGACTGTTAAACACCGATCCGTAACCCAGAATGCGGGTGGGCTCATCGGTGCGGTGTTCCGCGCGAACCTCCCCGCTATAGCAGCGTGTTTCACGGTCATTCATTGGTTTTTTCCTCGTCGGTTTTTGGTGCCTTAAAATCGTCTGCCGGGTTAGCCGCGTTCACGCTTACCAGCATTTCATCAAGGCCGTCTACCGGGTTCATATCTTCGAAGGCTCGCGCCTCGTTGCGGCTCATCCAGCCATCAGTGATTGCAAAGTGGTAGAATTGCGCACGCTCTTGCGGGGTTCCGCGTAGCAGGCCTGTCAGGTTAAACCGGACGTAATACCCCGCCGCCAACTCAGCACGGGTAAAGAGTCGTCGGTTAAGCTCCTGCTCCCAGTTTGTTACCCACGGCATGATCGTGTAGCGGACAAACTGAATGGCCTGCTGTGTAATGTTTGAGAACGTGGCTTTTTCGAGATCGTTAATCATGTGTGCCGGAACGTTGAATATTCCGGCAATCATGGAGCGGTTCAGTTTGGACATGTCGATGATCTGCGCATCAACAGGGGAGACAGTAAGCGCTTTGTAATCCAGCTCAGCCGGGAGAAGCATTGTTTTATTCTCCTGGCTACGCAGCGCAACAACTGCCTTTTGCCACATGCTTTTTAAACGCCCCCAACTTTCATCATTCAACTGGCTTTTTACAGAAATGATGCCAGCTGGTCGGGCATTGCCACTGAAGAAAGAACTGGTGTATGCCTGCCCACTCATCCCCATACCTATCGTTTCAGCGTGTTGCATGATCGGGCTGAGTCCCATTTTCTGGTTATTGCCAAGCGCCCTGATATGCACCATATCGTCAGGGTTTATAGCAAATGCGCCTTCTTCGTTGTAAACCCCATAGGTGTAACGACCTCCGGTGTTGAGTAGCGTGGTTTCCCACGGCATACAGCATTCCAGGCCGGAAACCTCGCCGCGCCGGGAACGTTTTACCCACGTATAACCATTACCCCACCCCAAAATATGCCGTTGCTTTAATTCACGCCATTTATAGCTGGTCTGCCACACATTCGGTTCATCGTGCACCAGGTAGAACACCGGATGATCGCGTGCTGCTTCAACCTTGTTATTGGTTTTCCGCATCACATGTAGCGGCATCTGTGCAATATTCGATGAAATAACATAAATACAGGCGTAAACAGCCGCCAGCTTCATCGCAGTTTCGGGGCTGACAAAAACATCGCGGGTAAAAATATTGTCCGTTTCTGCTGATTCTCCCGTAATTGGCGTAGAAGGATTCTCCAGTGGTTCATTGCGAAACAGGGCATCAAGCAGCATTTTTCCCCCTCATTGCGACCACCAGCGCATAAAGCAGAAGCAAACTACCGGACATCATCAGAGATGAAGCCAGCCCGAACTGGAGATATACGCCAGCAGCGAGCGAACCGAACCCTGCCAGCCCGATAGCATCAGTCATTAATGTTTTCATAGAATTAAAAGATCTTCGTCAGGGTCAAGTGTGGACAGGAAATCAGCTTCACCACCACCGTTAACCAGCATTCGGCTCATCGCAGTAAATAGCGCAGCGGGACCGTCTATTTTCGCTTCTGGCGTGGATTTGTTCGGAAAGATATTGTCGTTTTTGTCAGGCTTGACGGTAACGTTAGACATCATCCAGTTCATAACCGGATGATTGCTGTGATGAAAACGCCCGCCATAAACCAGAGACTCCACCTCTTTCATTGACTCAGAAAAGTTTCTGACCGTTTGCGGAACCTCCACCAGCGGCACACCCTCTTCTGCCAGAGCCAGGCTAAACTGCGTTGCGCTCCAAGGGTCGAACCCGGTTTCCTTCAGGTTTTCGCCGCTAATCCATTCCAGAAAATCCGCTTTAATCTGCGCATGATCGATAACATCACCATCAGTCAGTTCCAGCTTCCCAAGCTCAGCCCATTTGCGATACATCTGCGCCATTTGAGCGGAACATTTTTCCAGCCGCCCTTCGGGTAACCAGAATTTAAAGTCTGTATGCGCGTGACCGTTGTCTGCCCGCCAGAGTTTTACTGCTGCGCAAATATCAATCTTGTGGGCCAGATCCACGCCAGCCCACATCGGGTAGGTTTTTAGCTCATGACGAGGGGCTATGAACTCACATTTTTCCCACTTAATCATGTCCATCCAGGCTGACTCAGCGGTCACCCAGATATTCATGTGTTTGGTGAAAAAGTTAACCCTGGCGGAAACCTGTTCCTTGGCCTTCTTAGCCAGGCGGCGAAGATCATCCCAGCGCTTACAGATACCCAGCCCGGGGTTAGCCTTTTGCCAGACCGTTTCATCAAACGGATCATCATCTTTATCCAGGGTGAAGATGATGGCGAAAAAGGTATCGTCTTTTACCGCGCCTTCCACTTCGCTGTTATAACCACGCAGCACCTTAATGGCATAATCGCGCAGCTCGTAACAAATCCCTTCTTTGTTAAAACCCGCTGTCGTTATGCCAAACAGAAGAGACTGCAATCGTGCGCCGGTTGCAGTCTCCAGAACGTCCCAGACATCACGGGTTTTATGCGCGTGAAGTTCGTCGACGATGCCACAATGGATATTGAGACCATCCAGATTGTTGGCATCAGAAGAAAGCGGTTCAAACTTGGATGCTGTCTGCTCCTGGTAGATCGCCAGTTTATTGAATTCAAACAGTCGCCCCAATGTGGGTTTCGCTTTTTTAACCATGTTTTTCGCATCTTCAAAAACGATGCGAGCCTGATCCCGCGTTGTCGCTGCGGAATAAACCTCTGCCCCGCCCTCACCATCGGCGCCAGCCATATAGAGACCAACGCCAGAGGATAATGTCGACTTGGCGTTTTTACGGGCTACCTCGTTATATGCCGTGCGAAACCTGCGGACCATCACAGGACGACCACTGCCATCATTACGCAGAACAATTTCGCCTGTTTCTTCATTTACCAGGGGGATAACAAAACCGAAGATGTTGATCAGAATGAAAACATGCCAGTCCATCAACTCAATCGGCTGGCCTGCCAGTGCTCCTTTAACATGAGGCACGAATTTATAAAAATTGAGGATATGCTGTGCGCGGGGCTCGCTGAAATAGATGCCACGTTCTTCACCGTGCCTCAGATCATCAAGAAATCGCTGGCAGGAAAGACGAACAAACTCACAGGCAATAACTTCCCCGGCAACGACGCGTTCGGCGTAACGTATGCCATCAGTAACTTTTGCCATCAGTCCCTCGAATTTAGAAATTGACTTAACAGATCATCATCGTCTGGTTTGTCTTTACTGACCTTAGACCTGCTGGAAGGAGTCATACCAAACTCCGCTAACATCGCGCGAAGTCGCTTCCAGGCATCAGCTTTCATCATGGCTGCCGGATGCGGCTTGATCATGCGTATTTCACGCTCTTTCCCTTCATCAGCATCATCATCGCTGTATACCGCATAGGTATAACCTTCCCGATCCAGCGTTTCACAATGATGGCGGTATTCCGTATATGCCTCTACCAGCAACTCCAGAGCCCTGGCATCCAGCTGAGATATGACGCCAATAGCATCAAGTTCTTCGGCCATCCGCTTAAACCAGTACTTCCCCTGCTTGTCGAAATGCTTGGGAACTGGGGGGACCCCTTTAGGTGGATGCGGCTCGTTTTTGTTGATAGGCCGTTTTGATGGGTTACCCCTCACCAAACGCAGATGGGTAGGGGTTTTCGGCGGTCCTGACATAATCGAAAACTCCTATTAATCATCGGCTGGGGGACCCCAAAAAAAGTTTTCTAACCTGCGGCGATGTGAAGAAAGGCTAGGCGGCGGTCCTTTGGGTGCCCAGCCACAGGGATTTGACCTCCCCCTCCCCTCCTCGCCCATTGATGATAATCACTATCATTTGAAGCGTTCGCGCCCTGTTTTCGAGCGGTGGCAAGGCCAGCACAGGCTTTCAAGGTTCGAATCATCATCGGTACCCCCATGAGCCTTAGCCTTGATATGGTCAACGGTTGTGGCCGCGACAGCGCGTCCAGTACGCAGGCAGTTCTGACACAGATGGTTGTCACGCTTCAGGATACGGGCTCGTTTGATATCCCACTTACTGCCGTAGCCACGCTCATGGCGACTCTTACCCTGCTGGTGCTGTTGCCAGCCCTCATTGCGATGCTGCTCACAGTAGCCTGAACGGTCAGTAGTCGTACCGGGACAACCTCGCTTGCGACATGCGCGAGGGATTAACGCTGGCATGGTTCAATCCTCACGGAACCGTAAAGCGTGTGCCGCTTCACTTCACCGTTCTCTGTCGTCATATAACCACGCTCATCAGGAACGGCTGCGATTACTTCTCCCTTCTCATCATCAGCAGTGAAGACATGCTTAACCTCTACACCGTCGAGATAAACGGTGTATCGTTCCTGAGCGAGATTAATTTTTCTGCCGGGATCGTCATCTAATACAGTTATGCGCATTAAGCCTCCCGTCAGATTCCACGCGACCGAGCACTCCAGAGCAAGCCGCCTGGCTTCAGTGCGTTTCGGATAGCTTCGTTTACCGCATCCGGAATAGCCTGCTGCAGGCCAGCAATTGAAGCAACTTGCGCATCAAGACTATTCACAAGAGATTTAAACAAATCGCTATCGCGCACAATTTTAAGAATGGCTTCGTGCATCTGGTCGCTCAAGCGCAATGCTGTGGCTGCATTGTCAATACACTTGCCAACATTCTCAGTGATGGCGAATCGATCAGCCTTAAACTCAATCTTTCTTTGGCCGCCATCAATCTTTCCGATGCTTACTTTGGCAATATCACGGGTATCTTTCAGGCTACTGATAAAGCCACCTACAAATTGCACTGGCAGACTGTCCCACGACGTCGGGGTTCCACACTCATCAACGCGCAGAGCAATCAATTTATAACCATCTGGCATAATGATTTTATGGCTCCGATTTAAGGGCGATTCGCTATACCCCTCATACGTTAACCACCCAACAGTAAACCCCTCAAAGGTTCCGCCAGAACGCCAATCAGGCTGAACCGCATAAAGGTACACACGGCATTTGTCGCCATGCTTAATCTGGTTACCGGAGACGTCAGTAGTGATGGTTCCTAAAGAAGGAAGCGTTACTGTTACCTCACAAATTTGATAGGTATTAGACATTGTATTTCCTTTTAGACATGAGCCTGTCGCACGGCAAATCCGCCGAAAGTTAACGGTTTGTCCAGGCTCACTGCTGAAAGACTTTCTTCGATGTGTGCGTGCGATGCGCATAAAAAAGCCGCGTGATGGCGGCTACTGTTTGAATATCAGGGTGTTGTTTCGTCTTAACCCTGGTTAATGTAGGCATTCAGCCCGTCGGTGGTGGGACACTGGCGCACTTAATAAAGAGTAATGGCTGATTACCTCAGAATAAGGAATCAAAAATGTCAGAAGGTTTTGGTTTAAAAGAAAAGATTGAGCAGTTAGAAAAAGAATTAGCCGTACAAAAAATAGCAAATCAGCTTGCTTTTGGAGCACTAATTAAAGCAGTGAATGAGCTGTACCCGAACAAAGATTTATATGATGGGTTGACAAAATTTGTCCAGGAAAAACTTGATCCGGAACGTGTTAAAAACATCCCTAATCTTCACGAGGCTTTTCTAGAAGCTGCGAAAATACTGAGGACTGACGCATCTCCTGAATAATTTTATCAACAAAGGCAGTTGTGTCCTCTTGCTTTTCGTTCACAATGCATGTGACTGCCTTTTCTAAAGCTGTAATTCGTTCTTCAAGTGTCATACCCACTCCTGTCATTGACCTCAAAATGATAAGCCCCGCATTTGCGAGGTCTATTTATACCCCGCAGGGGATAAAAAACCTATTATCCGTTTGCGGGGATAACCATTTTCAAGCCCACCAGCAGGTGAACTTTGTAATGGAAAGCCGTTGTGAAAGTGGCTCTCGAAGCTATTTTTGTAGCTTAGGCCGCCAGATGATGCTGTTCTTCGATAAGCGGCTTACGGTGATTGCGATCGAACATACCTTTCAGCACTTCTTTACGCTGCTCAAAGTCCCACCCCATACTGATGAACACAGTATTTGCTCGCTGTAGTTCAGTAATGCAGTTAATTTGTTCTGGTGTCAGGTAATCGCGGATCGGCTCTTTCTTCCCGATTTCATGATGAACGCGGAACTTAGCTGCAGTCATACCAAGCGCCAGACGATTAATCAGGTCGGCTTCGTTGCTGAAGTGATGCGAGGCAATCTGCTTACCCTGAGCCTCTCGCTCATGTTTGATGGCGTCTGTCATGGGTTTGTATTCCAGGCGCGCGGAGTTGCGATCCATTTTCTTCTTCGCCAGCGTGCTACGCATCGAGAAGAACTCTGCGACCAATCGTTTTTTGAATGCCCTGACAACTTCATTGTTTCGCATGTAGGTGATTAGCAGAGTGGTTTGCTGCTCGTTAAGTACCGCAACACGAACCTTTGCATTATTATAACCAGCTCGGATTTCAAATCCGACCTCACCAAACTCTTCAAGGTCGCTTTTATTGCGGTCAACCAGTTTGATGATGGTGTCATGTTCTCGACCTACCCCTTCAGCGATAGCTGCGGTATTAGTGACCAGGTCGAGTTTCTTAATCTCTACTAATTGCATAACGTTTTCCTTACTTTGAAATGAACCTTCGCCGCAATAGAAATCAGCCCACCGAAGGCTCGCCAGCACTAACTGACTTCTTCGAAGGCTCATATCAAAGGGTTCGGATTCGGTGTGGTTAGTTGCGCATTGCGGTGCGCGGTGAAATGCAGTTACAAAAAAGCCCCGCTATTGCGAGGCTGTAGTTTCTTTCTGGCAGTTTGCCTGCCACGCTTTGTTATGCGCCAGGATGTCTTTCTTCGTCTGGCGGTCCAGAACATCCCAGTCGTGATCCGTTCCGTAGATGGGTCTAACCCAGTTGCACGCCGTATCGACTACCTCAACCCTTACGGGTCCAGTTTGTGCGCAGCTCGCGATCAACGTCGTCGCCAGACATATGGTTAACACTCTGCTGTACATTGCTGGCCTCTATGGTTACTTCTGCCTGACGTTCTGCCACTGCAACCTTCGCCGCTGCATTGTCTTCGGTGCGATGTTGATCGGCTTTCGCTTCTGCTTTGCTGGTGCCGCGAATGTGACCAAGACCAAACCCACCAGCAGCGGCAACACAGATAGCGCCAATGACACCAATGATGATTTCTACAATGCTCATGCAATCACCGCTTTCGCTTTGGCGTAACGCACGCGCCTGTCGTTGATGCCGTTCTGACCGCCATTGATAATCTGAGTGATGCGTACCAGGTCATCGGTGTACTTCAGACAACCTTTGGAGGCATAGAACCATGCAGCAGAACGGGCAGCATTGATGTCTTTCTCCAGCAGTTCAGGGTTAGTAACCAGGTCAAGCTTCAGACCATTGCCGCAATCACGGTAATTGGTGAGACCGGTAATCTGAATTAACCCTCGTCCACGGTATTTCCAGCCATCACCAGCAGCTTTGTTACCAAGGCGGTTGCTGTATACCAGGTTTGCGATAGCTTCCTGACTTGCTGGCTTACCGTTGGCACGTCCAAGCATTGAGGCCTGGTAGTTCGTTACCCGGCGTCCAAACGTCGTCAGTAATGCAGCAGGTGTGTAGTTGAAGTTCTCCACCAGCGCAGAGAATCCCGCGGATTCATGTCCCACCTGAGCAATGAACATCGCCTTATCTTTTGGCTCGGTGATGCCGAACTCTTTCATTGCATCCGTAATCGGCTGAAACCAGCGCGCAGCTAACCCGGCGCTAATAACAGCCGCCTGTTGAAATTGTGATTGGTTCATTAGTGCCTCAGAGCATCAATAAGACGCGCCACGTTTCCCCGAGCCCAAAGCACGGCGGCGCATATCAGGATGTTAACGATGACCACCAGCCAGTGTGATTCCTGGTAGAGGCCGAACAGATAGCGGAACGGGATGCTGGCATAAACCAGCACCGTGAAATAAGCGAGAAGAGAAACTATCGGGCGATGTCTGGCACCACCACGCTGGTAAAACATCAGAGTAAGAACGATGACCGCGCTAATACCCGCATTGATCATCGCTGAAGGATCACTTGTTACCATTGCCGGTCCCTCCACCACGTAATCGCGAGAGAATTCCAAACAGGCTACCCAAATCCTGGCTGTTGACGAAAGTCAGCAGCTTAATAGCAATTGCAGCAACGATTACCGCGCCCAGCGCATCAAGTGGTCTGTCGCTATACCCCGTCCATTTGGAGAAGAATGAGCCAAGCAGTGGAGCACCGATAACGCCGAAGATGAATGAGGTGATGAAGTAGCCAGTCAGCTTAAGGCGGCTGATATTAACCGCCGTAGCGACGTAGAATACCGCGCCAGCGAATGCGCCAAACACAACACCATAATCAATACCGGTTGCGATACCAAAAACACTGGCTCCCATAAGGCCACCAGCGGCAACCGTAGTGCCAGAAACAGGATCGGACATTTAGCCCCCTCTTATTGCCGTGAGTCCTCTCAGAACGAGGGGAAATAAAAAAGGGCCACCAATTGGCAGCCCTAAAAACGCGAAAACCCCGCCGAAGCGAGGTTTTTTGATATTCTTTCTAACCGTGGACATACAAAGCCCATCGTTAGATACAAATTAACACAGATTCGGGAAAAGTAAATATCCCATCTGAATTTAACTGGTTTTTATTTTGTTACCCGCCGCAATTGCTCTTCAGCCCATGCTTCTTCTACTTCGAACTTTTCAATGAGATCGTCATAGAACTTCTTCACAGACTTTTTCCATGTATCGAGAGAAATGGCATCAGTAACAAGGCGTATTGCTTCCAGTGCTTCCGTTGACGGCATTCTTGCATAGCCATTACCACCGCAGCGTTTACAGTCGGTGAATACCGGCATTCCCTGCTTTGCTGTTAATTCGCGGTTTACGGCCTTACCGCGACCATGGCAATCGTTGCATGAGGAACTAACTACTTTCTTCCCTTTGCACTGATGGCAGAGAACACGGTTTATTTCTCTCACTTGTCTGCGCACCTCATATGCTGATGGCTTGATATCTTTCACGCCCATATGCAGTGACATTTTGACAAATTCTTTATTCTTGCCTGGTGTGTGGGTTTTCATGCTGAAGACTTCGGCATCAATAAACCCTTCACCATTACAGCAGTCACAGGTTCGTGTAGTGCTTGCACTTCGAGAATAATCCTCGAATGCATAAACAGCGAGAATGCGAATTACTTTGGGCTTGATTTCAGCGCTCAATTTTCGTAGAGCCGGGACTCTGTCGCAGCGAGCAAGGGCATAATCAGAAAGAAGTGCGATAGCCTTTTCTTTTTCAGTGATACTGATCCCTAACTTCCCCAGGAACGCAGAAAAACCAAAAGAGGCACGGTTTTGTGTCATCCCCTGCGCAGCCATCACATCAGTAACAGACAATGCATCATTACTGGTTGCTGGCGCGTCATCACTCAACTTTGGCGATTTTGGTGAATAAAATTTTGGAAGGGCTTCAAGGTTCATAGCGTTCTCCACTTACGCCAGTACGCCGGTTGCCAGCGCACGATCGATAAAACGAAATATCAGCTCCAGCTGTGAGCCGTATTTCTTCTCAAATGCCACGGTGTCATCATGAAGCTCCCTGTGATGCAGCCTGCACAACGGCAACACAAAGAGATCATGCGCTTTTGTACCCATTCCACCCTGACCGTGGCCTATCAGGTGATGGGGGTCATCTGCCTGCTTGTTACAGCAGGCGCACGGCTGTGCTTTTACCCAGCGCGTGTATTTCTCATTCTCCCAGCGACGGCGTTTAGGCCTCAGCATGAACGATTCCGGCGATTCATCATCAACCTTTATCGTCAGTACCTTTTTTGCCCTTTCCTGCAATACTTCCGTCGCTGCCGGACGCGGAACAATGTCACTCTCCCGCATCACTGACTGGTGCTCTTCTGGCTTCATTCCCATGGCTTTAGTCGCTATCCCTTCAGGGATGACATCAGCCAGGCCACTTCGCACCATCCACCAGCAAAACTCAGGCAGAGTAAGCTGGTGGTCATCACTGAAACCCAGCTCACGAAGTACTACAGATAAAATCCAGGATACCAGGTTTTCACGCGCTATGCCTGCCAGTCTTTCCGTGGTCTGATCACGTAATTGGTTATCACATGCCCAGCACAATCTAATTGAGCCTGGCTGGTGGCGAAACAGCGTGAAATGCGGGCTGTGATAATCGTTGTGGGGCCACTGACAGACGAATGAACGCTCTAACCACCTGTCCAGTGAGACAAGCCCACCAGCACGCGCTATCACTTTTTTATTCTCAAACACGGCCTTCATCATTGGCTCTTCTGCCAGTGGTTGAGATGCCGGAGGGATTGCGCCTGTTGGATAGGTGGCGTAGTTCTCCGGCTCTTCTTCAATCAGTACGCGCCCACGCTTGAACAGGTACATCAGGTCAGGGCCGGGACGGAACAATACGATCCCCAGCCCATTAGCAACTTCCGGCGTTAACAGTGCTCTCACTTACACCTCAGCCAACGAGATCGATAATTTTCATCAACTCCGCAAACTTCGATTCGAAGAAATGCGGCTGTGTTTCGCGTGGGTTTGCCGGGCTAGTGATGTTCTTCCCGTACAAGCAACCCTTGGCAGTGAGAGACCAGAACTTCTTCACGCCATTAACACCGGAACGGCTGCGGCGCTCTTTTTGCTCAACGATGCCCTGTCTGGACATCATG
This sequence comes from Pseudocitrobacter sp. 2023LY-00077, assembly GCF_055796175.1. NCBI lineage: Bacteria > Pseudomonadati > Pseudomonadota > Gammaproteobacteria > Enterobacterales > Enterobacteriaceae > Pseudocitrobacter > Pseudocitrobacter sp. 2023LY-00077. Next base: position 14,273 of record NZ_JBSPEI010000032.1, read on the forward strand.
TGGTAGACCTGATTAGCCGTAATGCGAAGATTGTTGGCTTTGAGTAAAGCGCTAAGGGATTGAGTTGGACGGCTTGAACCGTCTGGCGCACCAGCAGGGGCATCAATGGCATAGTGCGGCATAAGATCAGGGAGTCCTGCTACTTGCTGAAGCTTCTGGTACGCACCAAGTCTTGAAGAGTTTGAGAGGTTCAGCATTTTAGCCGCTGATTCAAGCAGGATCACGCCAGCCTGAATTTTGTCTGATGTGATGCTTTCCGAAGTTGGGTTTTGAAGGGCGTCAAATGTCCGGATTACTTTGAGATTAAACGCAGGGCTGATCCACATCGCGTATGCGTAAACCAGTTCCTTGCAAACGTAAGTACCGCCATTACGTCCCTGAATAGTCATTACCGGGATACTACGGGAATTTCCCGTAGTTTCTTTTTCGAGCAATTCTACAAGCGCCTGCGTTTCAGGGCGGCGCATGAACTCGTAAACCTCCATCGATCGTGATGAGCGAGTTTCACCACTAGCGTTAATGGCTGCTTTCTGTAGGTCATTCAGGCAATAGTTAGATTCAAAATACTGGCGTACAGAAACGCCATCAATTACGAATAACTGATCCATTGGTCTCTCCACTTGTTGTAATGCGAGCGGGACTGCACTCCCGGTTCGCTGGCACTTGTTTACAATACACTCATTCTTAGGAGGAAGCATGGCAACAGTCTCCATCCCGTTGATATTTTGAGATGGTCATATCAACCTTCCCCTGTTTCACCACATGCCCCCATTCAATTTGCATGCGCTTAACCTGGCTATCATCAGCCCACACTCTGGCGTTCGTCAGCGCGTCAAAGAGCGCTTTGTTGTAGTTGTCCAGGTCACGGCGGCGTCTGTCTGGCGGGTAAAGCGTAATGTTCACCTCAACGTCAACAGTTACCGGCTTTGGTATACCGCCATACTGCGTCACCACTGCGGCGTAGACGTTCTTCTTGAATTTACGTCCTGACTCGCTGATCAGGTGCTTACCCTTCAAAGCGCCCTTATCAGGGGCGCGGTAGTAGGAATTGACCGTTGGTGGAAACGGGAGTGTCAGTTTCAAATCGTTACCCCTTTTGATTCCAGCCAGGAGACTGCTTTCTGACGCGCGTCAGCATCACCCACCAGCAGCGCACGAACGATACTTACAGCATCAGGTTCCTGACTCTCCCGCAGAATGGTGATCCCCCTGGCTGCGCCGCGAGCGACAGAGATATAGCCCTTCTTCTCCAGAGCCTTGATTTGAATCGCCGCCGCATTGCCGGATGTGCATCCCATCAGATTTGCCAGCTCATAGACGGTTGGCGGAAACCCCATACGCTGTTGGTAGTTTTCGATGAGACCAAGCACTTGTTCCTGACGCGTTGTTAACTGTTCCATCTCACCGCTCCTTACATTTGCCATTGAGTACACCGATCTCAAAGAAGAGGTGAGACGGCGTAAAACCCATCAACTTAACCATCGGCATTTCTCGGTTCATGATCCTTCTCGATATAGAATCAGGGCTTTCCTCAGGCCTGGCTTTCCGCTCTGCCCTGATTTCATCATTCACCTTCCGGGCGATGTTCTTCAGGAGGTTGCGTTCTTCAATACCCGGCATTGGCCACCTCATCCTGCATATCAACCGGACAGACATACCCAGGAGCCATAAACACCGAAGGGTTTGCCGCTTCATTGCCCCAGTGGTCCCAGCCAGGCACACCATGGCGACTGAATAACTCAATGCGCGATACATCACCGTAAAGAAGCTCTAAGCGGTGGCGCACTTCCCAGGGCTTTTGGCTATGTACACCGAGTGGGCTGTAAACAACTTGCTTAATCCCGGCGTTCTGCCGCGCTAACCCCTTCCCCTTTGTGGCGATCAACAGGTCTTCTGTATTGGCTCGGGTGTGGTTGCCGCCGTTCATCCTGGTCTGGACGTTCAACAGGTCGAGAAAATCGTAAAAGTCCTCCACACCACCAGCCTGCAGCGCTTTGTTGATATGCTGCTCTGCGAGAGGGTTGAACTTGACCCAGGTGAAGCCCTTCATCGTGCGGACCTTGAATCCCCATGCTTCAGCCAGTTCTATGGCCTCACGGGTATGCGTCCCGGTGTACCACATGGCCAACACGGCGTTTTCAGCTGAAAGCTCCCACACTGGAAGGCGTTTAATGTCGATGAGCTTCATCGTTCCATAGTGGTTTTCTGCTGCACCGTTGCTGGCTGTGTTGTCGTATGACCAGGGCGGATCGGCATAAATAAGTTCGTAGTTCACAGAGCACCTCCAGCAAAACGCCCTGCCAGAAACCATTCCTCAGAACCTTTTTGTGTGGCGCGAAGATATCTTGATGAAGCAAGACACTGTTGACGCTTTTTCAGGAAACTCTTCCTGGCATTTTCATCAGAGCTGGTATCGAATGCTTTCAGCCACAGCGTCGCGGCACGTTGGTATTTACCTGCCTGTTGGAGTTCTTCGGCCTGTTCGGCGAGCGTTGCAGCTTCATCCTCACTGACCAGAGACGAGATATAAATTACAGGGGCGGCGCAGGATGGCGCGCCCTTTTCAATCAGGTAGTAGGCATATACACCGTGATCTTCATGCTTGAATCGACCAAGTATCCCATCGGCGTGCAACTTCAATGCTTCACGCTGCACGGATGTGGCTCGGCACTCTGGGTAACACTCAGCGATTTCTGCTGTGATGGCGTATTCATGGTCAGACAGGAATGTCAGGATTTTATTTTTTATATTCATTAGCGGAACCCCGAATTCTGAGGAAGTGAGTAATCAACACCAGAAAAATTATCTCGCATCGTTGAAGCCGCCTGGCGATGCTGGTCCCATGTCGCACGAGCAGGACGGCCTTTGTCATTCCAGCGTGTTGCGCTGCTCAGATAACCTTCGAATTTCGTTGGCCGGAACAGCGTTGTTGGCTGCATGTAGTCGTACTGCTTGGTTTCGTGCCAGTGTTCGTGCTTGTAGTCGATTACCAGGATCAGGTCATCGGCGGAATGACCTTCACGCAGCCTGGCGCGGATATTCTCCAGAGAGGATTTAGATTTCTGGAATTTTGACCCGGCAGTGTGGTTCAGGTGCGTTAAAACCTGAATTGCCTGGTCAGTTACGACCTGTTCAGGATCGACAGGATTTTTTTGCTCAGAGATTTCGTCGGGTTGCCCCGCAACCTGACAAAGGGGTTTATCTGTAATCTCTGTAGTACTCTCTGTTGTATTCTCTGTAAGATCATCATGCCAATTTGACCCGATGACATTGGCTCGTTTTGACCTGATGGGACGTGTCACTTTGACCTTCTCCATCGGTTCATTTTGACCTGATGGAAGAGAGCATTTTGAACTCTTCGATTTAGCCACATTGACCTCATCTAAAAGCTCGCTCGCATAGTTGATTGTGTAGTAGTTCGTCATGTCACGTTGAGACTTGTTTAACTGCTCAACGCGCAGTACGCCAAGTGCTTTCAAACGGGTGAATGTGCGCTTCAGTGTGGACTTAGACCAGAACGGGAACTGTTCCAGCCACTGCTCAGTGGTGTTGTAAATCCAGCGCACTCCGTCACGCTCCAGACCGGAGTTGGTTTCCTTCAGCCAGTAGTTCACCTGCTGCAACGCAATAGCCTCATTAAGGCCAATGCTGTACGCAAGGTCAGGGTTTATCACTATGGGCCGGGATGGCATTAACAGGCTCATGGTCGTCCTTTAACTCTGTAAACTTACGCTGGAATTGTTCAAGAGGGCTGAAGCACTCATGATCGTACCCTTGGCGAAGGTATATAACGCGTCCAGTCTCGGGCTCCCAACGGATAACCCTGACTTCGATTCCACGGTGGTCTCTGAATCGCCGGTCAACTTCAGCCACTCTTCACGCCCCTTCTCATTCATCTGAGCAAACGCCTCTACCATCTCTGAACCACACTGGTAGTTGTGGCTTCCGTCCGCCGAACGTACTATTCCCACATAGCCGAACGGGGCATCACGCCCCACCAGCGGTGGGCATCTGAATTGCTTAACTGGTCTGAATCGGTTTACACTGTTCATGCGTTAGTTCTCCACTTGATAACGACACGCCACGACGCCAGGAGCTGCACACTCGCTGGCGTCACTTTTTTTGGCTTTTCTTACGTCCGAAAAGAGTGATGATTGCCTGAATCTCTTCCTCACGTGCTGCCAGGTGGCGGCGGTGATGTTCCATAATTTCTTCTGCTTCATGCTGCTCGATCACCCCATCTTCCAGAGCCTGCTCAATGATTTGGTCAACCTGCCCACGCGCCGCAGATGTACGTATTGCCCGACTGAATAAATCAACGCGGTCCAGATCTTCCAGGAGTGGCCTGTCCACCAGCAAAGCACCACGACGCTTAGCAAAGTAATCAGCCACCAGCGATGTGTTGGAAATGTCTTCCATCGCTTCCAGCTCTGTTACCTCAAAGAAACGACAGCCGTTTTTCTCATACAGGTTGTTATTGAACTGAGTTACAGACATGCCTAATGCACCAGCCATAGCCTCACGGCCACCGGGATATGCTTTGCACATCGCTTTCACTACTTCTTTCAGGGTCTGCTCTACCATCTTGTTTTTCCTTTGGTAGTTATCAATCAACTAAAAGTTGCGTACTGTTTGGCTGTACCGGTAATCCATCATGTTTATTTGGGTAAATATCTGGTCGTAATTGATGTGGCGTTACAGTCCACCCACCCCACTGACATAACTGAATCACCCTTTCTGAAGGGACTCTGTTTTTCGAAATCCAGTTCGCAACTGATTGAACTGACTGAAATTCGAATTTTCTGGACACTTCAGAGATTGAGCCAACCGCTTTAACAGCTTTAGCGGTGACATTCTTGTGTTGGTCTGACATGTTCTCTCCTGTGACTAAGCTTGCGTCAATACTACTTATAGTAGCAATTATTAGCAACTTAAAATAGAAATGACAACTATGCCTTGTGCGCTTAATCTTCTACTTATGGTGGAAAATGCTAAATACAAAGACTTTGCCGACAGGCTAAACAAGTCTCTCCAAGAGCAATCAATTGGAGTTAAAGAATTGTCAGAGTTCAGTGGTGTCTCATATGAGATGGCGCGACGCTATACTCTTGGTACTGCAAAACCAAGAGATGAAAAGATGATTCGAATTGCAGACAGGCTTGCCGTATCCCCTGCTTATCTTGATTACGGGGTACCCGTTAATGGCGGTGATGCGCCTGCTACCGGGACGGTTAGAATTCAGCAATTGGATGTGCATGCGTCAGCCGGTTCGGGATATATCAATCAACCGTTCCCAACGATTGTCAGCTCGATAGAAATACCAGAAGAAAGGATTTTCGAATTGTTTGGCCGGAGAAGCTTGGATGGTATCGTTATGATCAACGTTGATGGCGACAGTATGATGCCAACGTTGTGCCCTAAGGATCTGCTCTTCATTGATAGTAAGGTGGAGCAATTTAGCGGCGATGGCGTTTACGTGTTCAACTTCGAGGACAGCACCTTTGTAAAACGACTACAAAAAGTTAAAGGTCGTCGTCTGGCAGTCCTATCAGACAATGAGCACTATCCGCCGTTCTTCATAGAAGAACATGAAATGAATGAAGTATACATTTTCGGCAAGCTTATCAGGTGCTTACCTCTTAAAATGATAGAGTTTGGATAACCAACCCAGCTTAAATAACCGGCGAAAGCCGGTTTTTTTTCGCATAAAAAACCTACCTCGCGTCATAAAAACAACCAAAAAGATAATTTTTTCTACTTTTTGTTGTTGCATTTATCTACTTAAAGTAGCTATAGTCTATTCATCAGATGGCAATGCAACCCGGTCATCTGGTGAAGCCTCGGTATCCTGTAATGGCTGTCACTTCCCTCACTTTGTGACAGCCATCTTTTTCGAGGACACAACAGGCAAGAGCATTTGTAGGTGATCGAGTCTCCGGGTTCGCAAGAGTCCTCGACAAATGCTCTTACCGTTGTGGCATTAGCTCAGTGGATAGAGCAGCGGCCTTCTAAGCCGTAGGTCACAGGTTCGAATCCTGTATGCCTCACCATATCTCAGTGAAGAGATGTAGCTGTGTGTAGTCTTGTAGGTACCAATACCATCCCATGAAGTCCGGTACCGCCCTTTTTACACAACATGAAAACGCACTCACCGTTCTCTTAACAGGCGGTGTCGTTAAATTCAAACTCATGAGTGCGCTCCCAGTTGTGTGGAGAACTGACCGGCGATGGCAGTCGCCCGTTTCACTAAGTGCCTCAGATCGAGGCATTTACTAAAACGAAATCATCAATTCTTGTCGCCTTATGGCGAGGGATTCGTGCAATCAAAAATAAGCGCTGTGCAGAGTGCTGATATACGGAGAACTAACAGTGGAAACACAGCTGAACGATAAAAATCATGGGCAGGAACTGCCCGCTCGGCTCACAACAAATGAGTTGATTAATGCCATGCGTCAGTCGGCAAAATTCCTGCCGGAAGACACAGCTAAATTGATTCTGCAGGGCACTGCCCGTCTGGATGCACCAATGGCAGCGACGCGCCAGGCATGCGCAGAACGCTCTGCTGCACTCGATACCATTGAGAAGATTCGTCAAATCACTTTCTGCCCTGATGAAATTGATGTCCTGGTATGGATTAAAAACATGGTTTCCGGAGAAGCTGCGTAATGGCTAATTCAATTAAACAAATGATTAAGGCCGGCGTTATTCGACGCTCTGATAGCGGGATGTTTATTAGTCTGGCTGATATCCATGTTCGTGAAGGTTTTAACAAGCGTGAAGATGACGAGCGTACCCGCCAGGCTGATGATGAGCTCTATACCTACCTGATGAATGGTGGTCCTGTACCGCCTCTGGAAGTCATAGCACGTGATGAAGGTGGTGTGTGGGTTGTTGAAGGACACCGTCGCCGTCGTTGCTATGAGCGCTGCGGTGCTGCCGGGAAACCAGTAGACCGCATTCATATCATGCAGTTCTCTGGTGATGATATGCAACGTCTGGCGCGAATCATGACCAGTAATAACCAGTTACCGCTATCCCCTATTGAACAAGCTGCTGTTGTTCAGGAACTGGCAACGGCGTTTAACCAGACCACCAGCGAAATAGCAAAGTTGGTTAATAAATCCATTCCGACAGTAGAGAAGCTGCTGACGCTCAGTTCTGCTAACTACGACGTAAAACAGGTAGTGAAGGCTGGCGAGGTTTCCGTTGATGTTGCTGTTGACCGCGTGAAAGAGCATGGCGAGAACGCCGGAAAGGTTCTTGAGCAAGATAAGGCTGTTGCCGCTGCCGCAGGTAAGAAAAAGGTAACCCGCAGCGTTATCGCACCTGAGATAAGCGTGAAGAAAGCCCGTCGCCTGGTTGAGCTTATAGCCCTTGCTGACATCGACGATGAAGGCGTTATGAAACTTGATGGCCTTGCGCTGGCAGAAGCGCTGTCAATTATCGACGAACAGAAAGCTATCTCAGCCAACAGGAGCAAAGCAGCATGAACGTATTTGAGATGGAAGGTTTCCTGCGCGGCAAATGCTTGCCCGGTGACATGAAGGTAAACGAGACCACCGCTGAATATCTGGTGCGTAAACTCAGTCAGGCTGGCGAACTAACAGCAGCACACTCAACGATTGAGAAAGCGCGTGAAGTGACGAACTGTCCGCAGGGTGTGGAGTTGAAAGAGCATTTGAAAGCGCTCGTTGCTGAGAATCTCACGATGATTCGTCTGCTGACTGATATCAGCGAGAACCACGTTGAATATTACTCTGAAGGCGAGGATTGCATGTTTGCGGGTGTGCCGCTGGATTACGTATCTGAAATCAACATGTACGTATCTCGCGATGTGAACGCGGAAAACCCGTTCCCGGCAACAGACGCATATCTGTCTAAGGTGCAGGCCCAGGGCGTGGAAAAGTATGCGGAGTTATTCAAAGACACCGTGAACATGGATATCAAGCATAACCAGGAATTTCACCACGGAACCCTCTGGTTCGCCAAGCAGCTGCGCGAGGGGAAGGCATGAGCATCATTAAAGGGCAACTCATCAGCAGCCAGCGCTATCTGGACGAAGCGAAAGTTGCTGATAAAGCGTCACGCTTTAAGCGCTTCATCGTAAGTGTTTATCCCATTGTGATACGTGGCGTCCAGTACACCATCCTGATGGACGGACACCATAACTATGCGGCAGCAAAGCTGGCTGGCGTTGAACCTGATTATCGTCCAGTTACGAAGAAAGTGCAGCGGCTTCTCGGTGGCATGACGGTGCGCGAGCTTGAGGCGTTTTTTATCAATAACGTTACCGACAGTAATTATTACTTTGTGGAAACTGGTGAAGTGGTTCATGAGCTGGTTATGCCGGATACGTCCTGCAAATTCCAGGCTCACGCGGGTAATCAGTGGATGTTCGGGGGTGCAGCATGAGCATGACAACAGAATTGGCGCAGCGTGAAAAATTTGAAGCGTGGTGGGAAATCAACTATCACAACGGCAATCCTCCTCGCTTTGGCTGGTCGCACTGGCGAGAAGGTGACGGATATAAAATTGACGATGACGAATCAGAGCTAGATGGCATGTGGGAGGCCTGGAAGGCTGCAAGTGTGGCGCTGGTAGAGGCGCTGGAAGAAGCAGAGCAAAATAGTGACGGCGTGGCGGGCATGGCAGAGCACTACGAGACGATAATTTCTATGCTGAAAAGTCGCATCGCAGAACTGGAGGCAAAACTCCAAGCCGCTGACAAATTGCAGGATAGCGCCTTCCGTCATGGTCTGCAGCATGGCTTCAGCCTTGGTCAAACAGATAATCAGGCCGGGTACGAGCAATGCATGGCGGCGTATGGCGTAGCCGTGGAGGGGAAGTGATATGAAGAATTATCTCAGTAATTTGGCAAGCCTTCTGCAAGGTATTGCAGGCGTAATTTCAGATGGTGAGAAGGTGCAAAAAGAATGCCCTGCACACTTAAAGTCTGCACTGCTTGAGGCGTCTCATGCGCTGGATAGTCAATCTGTCAGGGTTAATTATCCCCCTCATGGTAAGCCTGAAATCGTAAATGCTCGCGGTGGCCATCGTCCTCTCACTATGCGGGAGCGGATTGCGATTCGCATTTTAGGCGGAAGAACGGAGGTGCGAGTATGACAACCCCAATCACAAAAGAGCCTCTCTACGCAGAGGTTCACAACGTGCCAGATGATTACCATTTTACGGACGCCGAACTGGAACGCATCATCGCAGGGGATATGTTCACTCCCCGACAGGGCG
>NZ_JBSPEI010000033.1:0-20540 GCF_055796175.1 Pseudocitrobacter sp. 2023LY-00077
CCTGCCACGGATCGGACAGGTTGAGAATATGAGCGTAGAGGGACTTTTCGTCCATGGCGGTGACCTCTGGCGATTAAATACACCATTATCATGCCTTCAGCCACCACAACAAGGGAAGACCCATATTAATACAGTATTACCGATCGGCGTTGTCGATCAAGCTGTGTTGTGGTGTTAGAATGAGATACTTCTTAGTTTATGTTTCACCTCATTGCTAATCGTTAACAATTGAGAAAGTTATGCGGTGTAATTTTTAATTTTATGGCTGGTATATCGATATGGAATTGAAGTATAGACCCGAGATCGATGGTTTAAGGGCATTGGCTGTTTTGCCTGTAATTTTCTTTCATGCCGGAGCGTCTTGGATTCCCGGTGGTTTCCTTGGTGTGGATGTGTTCTTTGTCATAAGTGGATTTTTGATAACAAGCATTCTGATGAGGGAGTCTATATCTGGTAAATTCAGTTTCAGTGTTTTTTACGAGCGAAGGATTAGAAGAATTGCTCCAGCTTTGATAGCAATGGTTAGTGTAACATCTGTTGTCTCTGTGTTTATAATGGTACCCTATGACCTAAAAAACTTTGGGCAGTCTGTAGTTGCAACTATTTTTTCTGCTAATAACATCCTTCTATATATGACATCCGGGTATTGGTCTACCGCCTCGGAGTTTAAGCCTCTTTACCACACGTGGAGCCTGGCCGTAGAAGAACAGTACTATCTTATAGCTCCAGTGGTAGTATTTTTAATATCACTTTGGAAAAAAGAAAGATTCGTAAGAAATACAGCTATAATTCTATCGGCAATATCCATTGCAAGCTTTATTTTTTCTTTGGTATTTACTAGCCGTAATCATGAATTCTCTTTCCTAATGCTTCCTTCAAGGGCATGGGAAATTGCTTTGGGTGGGGTTGCTGCAATAGTACACTTTAGAAGGTCAAGGGGTAATGATTTTTTTGCATTTATAGGAATTGCCCTTATAGTTATTGGATATGTATTATTGCGAGGTAGGCAATCCCACCCAGGAATAGAAACTTTGGTTCCTGTGGTTGGTACTTGCTTGTATCTTATTTATTCAAATTGCGAGTCAGGAGTTGGGCGACTAATGTCCTGCAAGGCTCTTGTTTTCTGTGGGGTAATCAGCTACTCATTGTACTTGTGGCACCAACCTGTGTTCGCATTTATTCGATTGAGCTCACAATATGAGCCTTCAGGATCAGCATTCATACTTTCTATACCTTTAATATTTCTTATCTCATATGCATCATATTCTTTTATTGAAAAGCCATTCAGAAATAGAAGCATTCTATCAACTAAAGTTGTAGTTTCTGGTGTTATATGTGCTTCGTTGTTACTATCAGCCATTGGAGTTCTGTCTCATAAAACATACGGATTTCAATCTCTTAGGCCTGAATTGGCTTATGGCGGAAATCCGCAGGACTATGTGGACGCACCAAAGAGATTCAAAAACATTGAGTTCTCACAAAAAGGTAGGAAAATATTATTTGTTGGAAATTCATATGCTAGGGATATTATTAACGTAGTGTCTACTAGGATTGATGTAAACTCTATGAATATTGTATATTTTGAAGGTAATTGTTATGAATCTATCAATAACAAAAATTCTTTATATCACTACACTTCAAAGGCCGATGTTATAATATACTCGGATAATTGGGGTGGTGAGGCTTATAATAGTAGCATTGATAAGTTACAGAAATGCTATGATAAAATCAGAATTAGCTCTCGCGCAAATATATTTATGCCTGGAACAAAGAATTTTGGTTACAATAATAATTATACTGTTAACTTATCTGAGAATGAGAGAATCAACGCCAAATCAAAACCATTGAATAAGTATCAGGAATTCAACAATATTGCTAAGGTTACCATTGGGCCTAGTTACATTGACATTCTTGGAATGCTTGAGGATTCAAATGGAATGGTTCGCGTTTTTGATGATGATGGACGGTTTTTATCATATGACACCAATCATCTAACTAAATATGGTGCTGAATATTTAGGTGGCATCCTAAGCACAAAATCTGATTTGATAGAATCAATTAGATAAACTTACAACCCATCCACCACGTGGTGTGATGGATGGGTTTTTTAAAATGATGCACCACGCCAGGAGCAATCTATAACACCTCCTGATAAAAATTTCCATCGGTATTGGTAGGATTGCGATGGGGATATTCTAATTCCAACCCCAAGGTTTGGAGTTGTTTCTACTGAGCTGATCCAAGTGTTGCTCGTGCTTGTGTAAGTGAATGTTGTTTGGTCAGCGTTTGTGTAAAAATCGTCTATGCATGTAGTTATGGCCGCATTAGTGCTTGCAGTGTCTGCTCCATTATAATAATAGAGCTCGAAAGCTATGTATCCATAGTTAGTAACTCTTGTTGCAAAAACTCCACCACTGTTTTTTGCCGCTATCCCACCTCTTTTAAATGTCGTATTTCTTTCTGATGTAGCAGTGCCTGTGTTTACTGTTTGCCATGGTGAAACATCTATTGAACTATATTTATCATTATAAAGCCTAATTGCCCCCCCCATTCTATCAGTGTAAAACACGTATGATTTCAGGAGGTAGGGTGATTGTTTTTTAATGGCATTATATGATTTTATTTCTTTATAGAAATCGGTTTCATTTGTAATATCCTTAAATGAATTTATGATTAGATGGCTTTCCCATGCAAATGCTACGTAACTCGCATCGCCCATACCAAAAAATTCCCTAGCAAATTTTATTTGCTTTGTTTTATCGGTAAATTCCGATGTATCAGTGAACATTCCAATACAAGGCAATATCTTTGAATTTGGAGATCTATGTTGCATTTCAGCCCAGCATAGTATGGCAAACCTCTTATTTGTGGCTGAATCTCTAGCGGAGTATGCATATGCATCTATAAAAATCAAATCATATCCTATCCCATCATAGCCGGATGGAATTGTTTGGTTATCAAACGAGAATATGCCGTTGTCAACAATCACTAACGATTTTGTTGTAAATGACTTAAATGCGTTAATTCGTATTACTTGATCTGCTGCTGATACTGAGTGGTTTTGCGGTTCGTCGTAAAGATAATATCCTATGACGCAGCCTCTATTGTCTAAATCAGATGATGGGGTACTAGTTTGACCGTAAACCGGGCCTCCCAATATCATATTTATTCCTATGGCTTCTGCGGAGTTGCACGCCTTATCCATACTACCACCAGAGCTACCAAACTGGCCGTAATGGATTATTGTATTAAATCCAGCAGTCTTAAGCTGAAGCATATCGCAAATATCAAACACCTGGTGTACATATACTGCTTTCATTAAAGAGTGATCCACAGGGATTTCACTATCCAATTCACATGGCACGTTAGGTAGTCTTGTATATGTAATGGTTGCCTTACCTGTCAACCTTGCACCTTGAGGCCAATCAAACCTTGATAGCGTCGTAGCCCCAGTTATATGGGCGCGACCAGTTCTTTCTATAGCTTCAAGAATGGCGGTTTTGGCATCATCGCCGCTACCATAAGCATAACCATAGAGAGCAATATCGGATTCGTCGTAATGTAAGCGTTCTTTTAATGTAAGGCCAGACTCATCGCCGACTATCTCTGTGCCTGTGCTTTTTGCCAATTCCTGAGCAAGAATACTTGAAGCATCAACTACTACCCATTTACCTTCACCTGTACCACCAGTTGTATCAGGACTAGATCCAGGATGGACCAGTTTAGGCAATGAAGTCAAATCATCCCAGCGGTACCATGTTAACGTTGTCTCATCCTGTATAATATCTCCTGCAGTGGCAATGATTGCTCCATTCTGAAATGTTCCTACTGGATTCCAACCTAAATTATAAATATGGCTAAGTACGAGTTGTTTTAGGCCCTCTATTGTATAATGAGACTTACCAAATCTGTCGATATATTGATGATAGAATGAGGTTACAAACTCATCAATCTTACCGGCGTTAAACTTCAGGTCGCGCGGTGATTCGCTTGGTACTGGCAGGTTAGTAGGTTGCGTAGCCATATTAATTCCATAAAAAAACCCAGCACATTTGCTGGGTTGTGGTGATGGGTATTGGTTCTTATTGATAAATAGCGTCGCTATATTCTGCGACCGTCAGCGAAACGGTGTTATCCGTGTTCGGTTTGATGCTGTTGACTGTCCATAGCTGGTTGTCCAGCTCTTCCACCGTTGCTATCAAGTATCGAGAGGGAAGCTGGATAGTGTCACCGTTCCAGATATTGAGCTGAATATCCGGCACCGACGCGGTGAAACCGTATGGTGTATCACTGCGTGCTGTTGCCGGGTAGCGTTGCGTTGGGTTGCCCTGGCTATCAGTCACCAGGACATACATCGAGCCGGAAAACGTTATCTGCTCGCTGGTATCGAAGTTATTACCGGTTCGCCCGGTGATGTAGCCGCCCTGCTGGTTGCTATCGTAAATATCTGCTATCTGGACGACGCTACCTACCTGAATAATCCCATCTTCGAATACCTTCGAGTTCATCTTCGTACGCGAGTAAAGCAACCGCTTAGTTTCCCGCAGCGCGCGTTCGCGGGCCTGGTACTCGTTTCTGAACCCGACAATCTCCATTTTGTTGGGGTTCTCGGCCTCCTGCTCCACGATGGCACCGTTCAAAACGCGGTAGTTGATGTAGGTCTTATTGTTTGTCGTCGGGTGAACATACGACACCTGAACACCGTCATAACCACCAGGAAGCGTGGCCTCGTACGTGATTTTATATTCATCCGTTTTCATGTTGGCCCGGTTAAATACTGATGCCGGATGCGTCACTTTCTGGTCACGGGTAAACGTCAGCACGCCGTCATCCCAGTAAGCGGTCACGCTTGCCGCATTGCAGATAGCCTGTACACGATCACCCAATGAATCGTTCTCATCATCAAAGGTGTAATCGAAGTACCCTAGGCGCTCGTCAGGAAGACTCTCAGCAATGGAATAAAGGCCGTAAAGGTCGATACTCGCTTCTGGCTGATTCCCCATAACGAGCCAGGTATGCGCCACAGCATCTGCGAAAGAACGTGATGGCCTGAGCGTGTAATCCACCTCCTGAGAATCAAGGTCGTAGCTTATTGTGTGTCTGGTAACCAGGGCGTTATATTTCCGCTCCCGGCTGCCAAGTGCGTTTTCAGTAGCTCGAACCTTAACGCGCACAAGCGTATCTGTTGGGTGCACCACGTTCGTCCGAATGTTTACTGCGTGGATTTCCTCAACCTTCAGTATGGATGCGTCAGTACTGTTGTTGGTACGCTGAAAGTTAATCGCATACTTGCCATAACCGCCGATCGGGGTGAGCTTATCTGTGCGATAAAACACCTTGCTCGCAGATTTATTATTGTTTCTTAGGTGATAGTGAAACGTCTCTTCGGTGCCAGGAATTTGATTGTAGTCGTCATCAATTTTCCAGATTTTAACATCCCAGTCGGTGTCATTGCGTCCACCAAGTGATGACTGCGTATGGATCCACAGCTCTGTTGACTCTACCGGCGAAAAGAATGGACCTACAACAAGCGCCTCATTGTCGTTCAGAATGAATTTCGTGGTATTGATGGTCGCGCTGGCCGGTACGTTAGATGGACCACTCAAATCCCCCATGGTGAATGTGTACCACTGCACGGGATTAATCACTGCTCCATCATCAGTCTGAACAGCAGAAATCAGCGTACCCGAGAATACGACATCCTCCGTAACAGGCCCGGAGGCTGTGCTGTAGGTCACGTTAATCTCAAAGGTGACAGAGTGAGGTAGAACCAAGCCCATGAAATAGTCGAACTCGGACTGTTTGACGATTTTCATGGCGATCTGTCCGCCGGAATATGTGCCGCTCACAACTGTGTCTGCAGTTGCTGACTCTACAGGAAAATCATCAGATTCATTTGGCCCCGGCACTTCCTGCCCATCGACATCATCGAAAGGATATCCCTCATAAAGCACGGGAATAGTTTCCCCTGGCTGATAAAACTGATACTCCGCGCCAGCCATGCTTCCAAGACTAGACTCTGAGTAACGTACCGACTCATAACCGTAGCGCCCAATGCCGATACACATCCATTCAGTAACATATTTGAGACCGCCGTCGTTACCGGAACTTGACACGTATTCGAACAAGGACTCCTGAATAAGGTCGGGATATGACCTGACCTGGCCGTAAATATCCGGTTTGGCCTTGTAGACGCGCGCAGTATTCGTCTGGCCGGTAAGGCTGTTGTTTGGCGAGTCGACGGTTTCCCCACCGGTATTAGCGATGGCCGGCTTTGGCGCCAGGAAAGAAAATACCTGCCCAACAACTTTGAATATTGAGCTGATGGCGTCGCCGATCGCCCCCTTCGGCTGATCGAATAGCTGGACGGTATCCATCTCACACAGCTCGAACGCCAGTTCATCGTCTTCCTCAAGCTTCACGCCATTACGGACGATAAGAAGGTCGCGATGGAGATTGTTGTCGTTCGCCGCCAGCCAGTCATAAAAAAGGGTGCCGTTTGGCACCCTATAGCGTTCTTTTGGCGTTCCTGGGAAACGCTGCAATTCAATCAGCGCCATAAACGAAATACTCCACTTTAGTGAA
This sequence comes from Pseudocitrobacter sp. 2023LY-00077, assembly GCF_055796175.1. NCBI lineage: Bacteria > Pseudomonadati > Pseudomonadota > Gammaproteobacteria > Enterobacterales > Enterobacteriaceae > Pseudocitrobacter > Pseudocitrobacter sp. 2023LY-00077. Next base: position 6,586 of record NZ_JBSPEI010000033.1, read on the forward strand.
TGCCCGCTGAATAACGAGTAGAGAATCTTCTCTCACACTGCCATTCTCGCCGCGAGAGTGCAGCGCTTTCCTGTTCAGGATGAGCCCCACATGAGCTGGCTGAGATGCCCTGTAGCCAACGAAGATTCCGCCTTCAACCGGCTTAACGACTTTCTGCCAGTAAACGACATCACCCTGATAGCAGGTAAAGAAATCCGCCCCGGCTTCGTAGTCCGGCGTCTGGTGCAGCTCGATACCCATAACGTGGCGGTAATACAGCACGCACAACCCCCAGCAATCCACCTGTTCAAATGAGCACGCACGGTTTGCCCATGGCACACCGATTACCTTGTCGATGAAATCATCTTTGAACATGCGTTTGCCTTAGAGATATTGGAGTCCGGTATATTCGCTGGGATCGTATAACTGACCGATATTGTTATTCAGTGGATTAGTTACGGAAAGCGTCACTGAGGCCGCATCTGCATCAATATCGACCGTCTTTACGTACAACTGCCACGATTTAATCGGTGCTGACACATCACCACTATCGAACACCTGCCGCGTGGCCGTGATAGCCGTTAGCCTAGCCGCACCCTTCCACTTCTTCATCAACAGTTTGACGTCAGTGGACAGACGCCCCAGCTTAACCGTGGCGTCGATTACCGGCGTCCCGCTCTGCTGGCTTTCCTCAATTTCAAAGCGTGCTGGCGTGTACTCCTGGCCTCCAAGCGTCTTCGGGAAAAACTGCTTATCGACCAGGCGCACATAACCAAATGAAGGATGGTAAAAGGTGATGGTGTCGTAGAGCCCGCGCGTCGGGCGCTGCTGTTTATATTCTCTGTACGTCGGCATTATGGCACTCTCGGCAACGATTCCGGGTCTCGCCCATCCGGATAGCCCGTGACAACGATATCCAGCCACGAATTCCACGGAGGCGGCAGCTCAACGATGATGTCGTCAAAGTCGTCATCAGCATTAAACAGGTGGTTGGCGATTACCGTACCGGTCCATGTGACAACTCCACTGTTGATACTGGTTTGCACCGGCATCTGAGTAAAATGCAGCTCCTGCACCTGCAGGCCGCTACCACCGATGTTAACCGGCATCCGGAACCAGTTCAGGCCACGGTTGAGATAGTTCGGACTGCGAAGCCACTGCTGGAACGCTTTCTCCTGATCCAGCGTGAAGATCCACGTTAGCGACCAGGTAGCCTTCAGGTCATCGGTTAGATTCTGGAAGATAGCCGGGCCGACCGCTGGCTGGTCAGTCTGAAACCCGGTATCGAGCGTCATATTTTTGCTGGCCTTTTGCGCCAGCGGCAGCCAGTCGGGATAGTCAATAATTGGCATCAGCCCTGCCCCCTTGGCGTTCTTTTCGCTGTCGTGTTACTCGTTATGCCCTGAGATATCGGCCCACCGTTATTTAGGTCTGCAAGGACCGCTTCAATGGTGAGGCTGTTACCATTCTGTGTGGCCTGAGCATCAAACTGATGTTGCCCTGAGGAGTGGTCGTTAAAAACAATGCTTACCTGAATATTCCCACTGCTGCCCTGCATATCCTTGTTGCTGATAACCTTGCCGTTGTCACCGGGGATCATGTACTGGCTGCCATTACTGGCCTGGTAGATTTCCGGCATACCGCCTTCGCCTACCTGATACATTCCTCCTGCCGATACCGGGCCGCCGTTCTTACGCTTGCCCGCCAGAGAACTTGATAGCGCCATCGCCGCTATAACTGCACCAATACCGATAGCTGCTGCACCGCCAAATGAACCGATTGACGCCACAATAGCAGCCGGTGTCCATGCTGCTGTGGTTGCGGCTGCCGATGATACGCTTGCTGCGGTAGTAGTCGCGGTGCCAGCAACTGCGGCTGAAGTCGTGGCTGCTGTCGCTGCAATTTGCGCTGAGCTGCCTGTAATGGCGGATTTAACCCACTCGACGCCCATCTGGACGAAAGATTGAACAACACTACTTAGGACGGTGTTGGCAATATTCCCAAGTGCATCATTTAGGCTTTGCGTTCCATTCAGGATGCCGGTGATGCTGCTTGATACAGTGTTCATCGAGGTTTGCAATGTGTCGGCAAATAACTGCGTTGCCACATTTTGTTGCGACCATTCTGCCCACATTGCGGCTGTTCTCTGGTCCCGATATTGCTTCTCAATTGCGGCGCGAGTGGCCTCTATTTCTGCAATTTTCTGCGGATAAAGTGCAGCGTACTGGTTAAGTGACTGCATCTGGGCCTGGAAATTATTATCAACCCCAGCGACAGGTGATGCGGCCCCCTGTAACTGCTTATAACCCTGGTCGGCTTCTTTCCTTTTCTGGATTGAAATAGCAGCCTTTTCGTTGGCCTCACCAAGCGCTTTAGCTTCTGCCATTTGCTGTTGAGTTGCAGAACTACCAAGGGATTGCTGTGCTCGCAACCCCGCCTCTTCAATGCGGCGCTTTTCAATAGACTCCGTTGTCAAATCAGAGGCAGCACGCAAATTCTGCAACTTCTTGGTTATTGACTCTTCCGCGTTTGCTGAGCTTTTAGCAGCGGATGCGGCTTCCCTTGTCGCTTTTGCTCCAGCTTTTGATGCCTGAGTGTTGGCCTCTTGCTGCTGGTAGGTTTGCAACCTAACGTTGTAGTAATCACGGAATGCCTGAGTCCCCTCTTTGATCCCCTGATTCTCAGCATCTCGCCACGCCTGTGCTTTCATCTTTTCATCGCCAGTTTGCCTGGTGATAAACAGTTCCTGCCTGGCTTGCTTAAGAGCTTTATCCTGACTTGATGTCAGGCTGTCAGTCATCTCCTTCAGTGCTTTGAGTCGCACTGATGCATCCGCGCTAGTCGTAGCTATTTCAAGAAGTCGCGCTGCATATTCTCTGGCTGTTTTCGCACCAGATGACTGACCATCACCAACTTTTTGCAGGGTTACGATCAGTGCATTCAACTTCTCGTCAGATGGGTTCTTAGCAATATCTGATAGCTGCTTGGCAAATTCATATGCCTGCTGATCTGTTAAATCAAACTTGCCAGCCAGCGCGCCTACAGTGGCAATCATAGACTGCATGGTTGTTTGACCGGCTCGACCTGATGCCGCTGCCTGCTTCATTGCCTCACTGAAGTCATTTGTGGTGATGCTGAGAGTGGAAAGGTAATCATTGAAAAGCTTAACGCTGGCATAGCCACCGCCAAGGGACGAAACAAGTGAATCACCAAACCCGATGAAATCCTTCGATGCCTTCTGAACCTCAGTCGATACTTTTGCCAAGGCAGATTGAAGCTCTATTTCAGCCTGGTTGCGCATCAACGTTGCAACCTGGATATTTACCCTAGCTAGCGCTGCGTACTTCTCAGAGAGGGCTCCCACGCCGTTCTGTGAAATTGAAATGACTTTATCCGTCGTTTCGATCGCATCCTTAAGTGCATCAATGGCATTTTTGCCATTCCCAAGCGATGCCACTAGCGTACCGGCGACCACCGTACTCAACGCGATAATTGCGCCAATAACTGCGCCACCCGGGCCGAATGCACCGGCAAGTTGCGAGCCCTGCTGAGAGAAAGCAACTAGTGCTGACTGACCACCCTGAACCTGGACAATGAAGTCCTGCACCTGATATCCAGCCTGTTGCATGCTGGTCTTCCACTTACCGGTGCCCTTGGCTCCATTCTCGACACCTGTTTTCATGTCGTAGAGTCGACCAGTCAGATCTCCAATCTTCTGCTTTTCTTCATCGGTAGCCTTTGACCCAGCTCGAAGTTGTGCTGCCAGAATTGCAGCGCTACGGGCGCCATTTTCCTGAGCCTCATCAAGCACTGCAAGTTGGTTACCAAGCGCCTCAACAATGGACTCAGCACGATTGAATTCGCTACTTGCACCACCGGTACCACTGCGCGCCTCTTCCATTGCCCGGGCAATGCCGCTCACATTAGTGTTCAGCTTACGCAGTTGGTTATCCATGGAGTTGGCATATCCAGCCAGTTCTGTAAACGCCGATCCGGTTTGTGAGGTGCTCTCGTCGAGGTTATCCATCCCCTTGCCTGATTGCTGTGCCGCAGCCTCCAGTTTATCCAGAGCATCAATGGCCTGTTTGCCGCCTTGTAACAGCGGCTCAACGTCGGCGCTGATTTCATAAACGATGCTACCGGCGTTCTTCTCACCTGCCATGTCATTCTCCGGTTATTGCTTTGCTTTTGCCCTGCGCGCGGCCTGTTTAGCCAGGTATTCGTCAGCGATGCTGTCGTATTCATCGCGAGTGAAGCCTTTCTGGTCCGGGTATTTTGCCGCCAACAGCATCTGAAATTCGGTCATCGTTAACTGCGAGGCTTCGGCGCGATTCATGCCGAAGTGGCTGCGAGCTGCGCTGATGTAGTCGAATGCTTTAAACTCTGTTGTGCGCTCGCCTGTTTCGTGGCGCTGCAACTGGCGAACCCTGGCTTTTCCGACGATGCCGTGCTGCATGAGGTGCTGCGCCAGCACGATAATGTCGTTCTTTGGCAATCTGCCCGGCCGGTATACGACGCAGTGCCGCCACCCTTTCCACTCGCCTATCATTGGTGTCAGGTCGTCATCGCAGCACGATTGCAGCACCAGCATGCACGTTGATAAAAGCTTCTCAGCGGCGCGGTTGAAAGAAGGAGACAGCCATTCAGGAAAGCGCCCCAGCGTGCCAGCGCAAACCTCAATGAGCTTAGCGACATCATTGCCGTGGATGGTGGCGTATGCCTGCACAATCTCTTCCGGGGTGCCGATCTTCGTCATAGCCTCGAATGAAGGCCGTAGCAGGTAATCTTTCCCGCCTTCGCGGCTGTCGCTGATAGAGAGTTCGCCAATATCGGTTAAAGCGGTCATAGGCCTTCCAGTAAACGGTCATTATCAAGGGCAGCACGCCACCCTTTGGAATGTCCGTTAGGTAACGGTAACCGTATGCACGGCCACAAAGTTGCCGTCTTCGGTGTTGATGATGATCTGCGCGCTACCGGTGGCGACGCGCGTCACGGTAACGGTGTTGCCGGAGGCTGTAGCCGTTGCTTTGGTCGCATCGGTAGTCGCTACATTGAAATCTTTGTTTGTTGCGCCGGTTGGTGCGATATTCACCGTGAAGGTGCTGGTACCGCCAGCCGCGCCAGTGCTGGTTGCCGGAGTAACCGTCACGCCAGTCACCGCCACTGCAGTGATTTCGTTCACTTCGATAGTGCTCGCGTCGCCGACTTTGAACTCAGTGGAGAACGTGACGATGTCGTTAGTGCCACCGTCGGAGCTCAGCGCCGTGATGTTCATGTAGCCGATGAATTCAACCGGGCCGTAGTCCATGCGCACCCAGATACCTGGCTGGCGCTTAGCCTTCAGCTCATCAGCAAAATACTTGATGAACTTGCCGACACCGTACTGATCCAGCTTGTCCTTCTTGCGCACTTCGCCTTCAAAGCTCAGGGTGAAGTCACTGTTGGTGATGATGGTCTCGACATAGCCGCCGCCGTCATCCGCATCAGAGGTAACCGAGTTCGGGTTGAAGTCGAAGCCCTTAGACGTACCAGCGGCCAGCGCCATCCACTCAGATTCAAGTGGCTTGACGTCAGGGCAGCCATCGGCGACTTCCAGCACGACCGCACCGCCGAACAGGCGCTCGTTCGAGTTCTGGCAATTAGCCATGTGAAACTCCTCTTTGACGTATAAAAGAAAAACCCGCCGAAGCGGGTTATTTGGTTGGGAATGGCTATTCGCCGTAAGTGCAGGCGAACTGGAGTCGGAAGACTATTCGCCCTTCTTCTGTGAGCACCGGCGCGGGGATAGCGCCCATGTTCTGGATGTAGCCGACACACTCGTCAGCCATGGGGTTGGCCTGGACGTAATCGACGATTCGCTGTACGGCATTGAGTGCGTCTTTGCGCTTATCTTTTGCCCCCACGACGTCGACCAGGACGTGATACTCAGATCCGAGGTCATTCCGAATATTCGACCCGCCGTTAGGCCTGAACACCATGATCGCCTTCGACAGGTCCCCCGGGTCGTCGTACATCAGCTGCTGCACCGTGAATCCGTTAGTTAGCCCGGCGTCGCCGAACATGTTGCGCACCCGCTCGTGCATCATGGGTGTCATAACGAAAGCTCCTTGCGCATCACCGCGTCAACGTTATCGCGCTCGTCATTTGCGCCTTTGGTCAGGAATTGCGGCTCACCATGCGGATCCCAGTAATTGCCCTTTCCTGTCCCGCCACCGAATTCTTTCGGTTTCTGCGGGCCGAACTCAGACCGGTTACTGGTTATTCCGAATTGCGCTCGAGGCTGACCTTTCAGTTTTCCTGACGCCTCATGCACGTAAGCAGCATAGTTGGCTGAGTACCCGACGCGTCCGGTGATGAGCACGCCACCAGCGTCGATTTCCCGAAACTGGCTGTTAATCAGCGTGGAGCTGTCGATAGGGGTGTAATATGCCGCCCGGGTGCCGATAAGCATCATCGCCGACTGCAACGCGCGAATTACCTTACGGCCCTTAACGTCGTTGATGACATCGTTCAGGTGCTTCTTCGCCTGGCTGATGCCCTTCACTTTGATGCCCATGGCTACACTCCCGTCAGGATGGCGTAATCATCCGCAAGGCGCTCGAACGTATCGGCATAGCGAATAACTTGCCTCACCTCGTCGGCACCGGCCACAACTGGGTCAGCTTCGGTCGATACGCCAATCAGCAGGTAATCACCTGCGGCCGCCAGCGCGAACTCCGTCCAGACGGTGTTCTTCACGACGATTTCGGCGCCCATGCTGGCTAACTTCTTGCTGAGCCCACCCTCGTAATCACAGAGGATTTGCTCAGGTTCGGCATAGCCCAGCGGGTCGCCGTATTCGTCATTGCCTTCCAGCTTTCGCCAGATGGTCGCCGTGGCGGTGTAAGACCAGTTGGCAACGCTGCTCATAGAGTGAATACCTCCACCTTCTCAACGATTTTGAAATCATCAAGAGGCCGCATCGAGCCTGATTGACTGGCGAGGCGCCTAGCATCAGCCTGCTCCAGAAAGTCAAATTTGGCTTTCTCGTAAGTTTCAGCATGTCGGCCAATAAACTTAACTCCGGAGTCGTTTATCCAGATGAACAGCGACCAGTTGTCTTCGCACTTAAAGGCATGCACATCGTATCGTTCAGCCATCTTTCCACCTCAACACCTTCGCGCCAGTCGCCCGGATGCGCGGGCAGTTGATGAACCACTCGCCGTCCGATTTCACGTAGCCGGTAGTCTCCCGCCCGGTGTCGGTCATCACCCATACGCGGGTGAACGAGCGCGGCAGCCCGTGCTTAACTGATTTGTACGTCATCACTTGCCCCCGCACATACAGCCGCCCTTACCGATCCAGATACCAGCGAATGCCGGGGTGGCGGTAGGGTCGGCAGGAATAAGAGCAGTGGCACAACCGTATTTATCCAGCCCCCGCAACAGGTTCACTGAGGCTTTCCAGCGGTCGGTGAACGACTGGTATCGGAATGAGCGCGACGCCCCGCTTGGAGCCGTCTGACTGGAGATGTATTTGTCCCCCTGCCCGAGCCCCATAAGCGCCAGCAGATAGAGCTGAATCAGCAGTGCGGTCGATGCCGGATAATGCGCATCAAGACACTCCTGTATGCTGTTGGCCTGGTCGACGAGAGCCTGAAGAACAAAATCGGGAATGGTAATTCCCTGGCTCTCCAGATACTCCTTCGCCTGTTCGAGAGTTACCATTATCGACTCCGTGAAATACCCCGCCGGAGCGGGGCATAAAAAAACCGCCTTAGCGGCGGCTGTTATTCAGCAGGGAAAAGTTTTTCGAGTTCGCCATCTGGCAACAGCTCACTGAGCTTTTCAGCGCCCAAGGTGCCCTTGAACTCAATGCCCAGCTCAGTAAGGCGGTCCTGAATAATCTCTTTGCGAGATTTCTCACCGGTACCGGCATCAGGTGTTGCTGGTTTCAGCTCGCCACCAGCTTCGCCTTTCATCAGCCGAACGTTAGACTTCAACGCCGGATGAAGCTCTTTCAACTCCACCACGTCGCCAACCTTCACGCCGAACCATGGGCGCACAACTTCGTATTTAGCCATGCTGTTTCCTTACGCCAGGTTAGCGCCGTAGACAACGCCGGACAGACCCTGATCATCTGCGGTGATTTGCAGACCTTCAGCAGACATAATCTGGAAGTTGTAATTAACGTTAGGCAGTGGGCGCGGCAGCGGAACAACACCGACAGCCATACCCACCAGTGGAGAGATCACGTCACGGCGACGAACGTACGCGATAAACTCGTTACCGGTCAGCGCGAAGCTCATGCGGATTTCTTTCACTGGCGCGAACGGCAGAACCGCCTGCAATACAGTTCCGCTTACAACGCCGTTAACCACGTACGGCTGAGCCAGGTTTGCCCAGATTTCCGGGGAAACCCACATTACATCGTATGCGGCGACTTTGTTCGTGCGGGCGGTAGTACCGAATGCGCCTTTACCGAAGAACGTAAAGAACGCGGTCATGTCGGCAGTAGTAAGGTCGATGTTCGCGCCACCAGCACCAGATCCGAGGTTAATCTTCTTGGTGTTGCGGTGGTTCTTGATGCCCTGCGCAGGATAGGACTGAACCTGAATTTTTGAATCGCCGTTGAGGTAGTAGTTAACGCGCTTCTGGTTGAACTTGCGCATCTTCGCCATCTGCGAATCCAGCACCAGATCAATGCCTACAGAGTTAAGGCCAGCAGCATGACGCCAGTTAACACCGTAACCAGCAGTGAACACCGGAATCGGGTCGCCGTCGCTCGCGTAGTCAGTATGATCGAAGGAGAACGGCGCCTGGCCATCAATGCTTACTGACACGTCGTCAGCGATGTCGCCTACCACGTTATACAGCTTGGCGGTTTTACCGACCGGCAGCACCGTCTGAACTCCGATCAGGTCGTTCACGATTTCCATGCCAACTTCCTGATCCCGCAGTTGCAGCACCTGGTTGTCAATCTCAGCCCAGAAGTCACGGGAGAAACCGCCAACGGCGTTACAGGCCAGCATGTCAGCCGTCATGATTGCGCGGTTAGCCGCAATGATGGAATCGTTCTGTAGGTTCCACATGTTGCGGTTTGCCCACAGCTCACTCCAGTGCCCGCCAAGGCGGGAGTTTGTCGCCAGCGTCTCTTTAGAGAAGTACATATGTATTTGTCCTTTTGTTACGCGCCAGCAGCGGCGGCAGTGCCAACGCGCATGCGCACGCGGATGAAGTCGGTAGTGCTGGCCGCGATGGTGTATTCATCCTGGCTGTATCCGATCACTGAATCAGTGTCATCGGTTGCCAGGGTAAACTGACCGGCAGTGCCCAGCTTGATCGGGCTGTCTTTTTTATACGCACCAGGCAGGCAACGCAGCGCCAGCTCACGACCTTCTTCGACGTAGTTACCTACTGCCGAATCCCCGGCAGGGATTTCTTCGGTGATTGTCAGGCCTTGGTGGTAACCGACATCGATGATGTACAGGCGTCCGGTTAGCGCAGTGGCCTGAGCGAATTCATCTGAGGAGTTGATGGTTGCGGCGGTACCCGGAAGTAGCGCTGCGGCCGTAGTGCGTGTTTCGGTCTTGTACAGAGACTGACCGTCGATATTAACGCGACGATAACGTGGCATTATTCCGGCTCCTTACTTGAAGTGTTCGTCTGCGGCAGGTGCGCCGGTTTCTTTGTGCTGTTGAGCATTGTTGGTGCCCAGCGGAGCAGCTTCGCCCAGCGACTTAAACATTGCGTCCAGCGCATCGCCAGAAAGCGCGTTGGCCACGATGTCGCCATGGACCTTGGCAACCGCATCACGTTTGGCTTTCTCTTCAGCGCGTGAGTTGGCGGTCAGGGTGTCAGCGAGTTGCTTCTGGTTGGCCTGTAGCGCATCAACCTTTTCCGCGAGAGGCTTAATAGCCGCTTCAGTATTGGTCGCAACAGCCTGGCCGATCATGCTGCCGATTTGTTCCAGTTCTTCTTTGGTTAAAGGCATGTCGCCCTCCGTTTTGTGGTTTGGTGCAGGCTGTTCCTGCGGTGTGAATAGAGCTTTGAATTTGTTAGCGACGACTGCGACCCACGACTCCTGGCGCGCTACTGCGGTGCCGGTATCTTCGAAGGTGATTACGCCGCCATCAGACTTGTAGCCAAACACCTCGGCGCTGCCGCCGTTGCGGATGATTACAGCTTGCGAGTCAGTGAAATCAGCAACCCATGCATATTCATCCGCCCCCGCCGCAAACTTCGCTTTGGCTGCGCGATCGAGACGCTGCTCGCGCTCACGGTAGGATTCACCCACCAGTGCGCCAGAGTTAGCCTTAAGCGGCTGAGCCAGATCGGCATTAACCATCAGGCCTACTCCTTGCTCAGGGGTGGCCGCTCCGACTTCGTGCAGCAGGATCGCGTCATGGTCCATGCTGTGAATCTTCGCCACCCACTCGGCGCCCGTAGCTCTCTGTTGTTCGTTAGGTTCAAGCTGGTCGAGGAATGCGGCAACACTGGTATGAATCGGCGGCACGTCTTCACCGCGCTCAATGGCAGCGACACGTTCAAGCAGTTCCCTGCCACCTTCCGACTCGCTAGCGCGGGCAACATCTACCCACTTTTCTAGGTAGATGCGATTACCGGACTTCTTAACGTTGCGGTTCCACGCGCCGATATGGCCTGCGTTAATCCCCTCAGGCGAGAAAGCAGACACAAACTGACCGTTAACCTGAGGATGCCCAAGCGGTGCCAGGGTGCCTTCCAGTCCCTTATAGTGGGCGTCGATTTGTTCTTGCGTGTACAGCCCGCCATTCATGACGACGTTCGCCGGAAGCGTGTAACTCGGCAGTACCAGATGCTCACGCCCGTTGTATGTTTCGCGCCGGATAGACTGACTGTTCACCTTCGTGGTGATGTTGACCTGCATAGGCATAGCTATTTCTCCGCCCAGGCGTAACCGCGCGCCTGCATCGATTTATATTCCTGTTTGAGTTTCGTGATGGTGTCCGGGTATTCCGGATTACCGTCCGCATCCACCAGCACCGACTGCTGGCTGCATTTGCAGTTGATGGAGTTGCCATCCTTGCTGTACCAGTCACGGACCTCTTCATTGGTGTAGAGGTGGGCATGGCGCACTGCGTGGGTATGACGGGTTGTCGGTGACAGAGCCGAGATGTGAACCAGAAGCGTTTTAAGGCCGTAAAGGTCATTCGCCTCCTGGTCTTCATCCCACTTAGCCCTGCGCAGTGCGGTAGTCACTTCAGTGCGTGCTATACGGTTTGCCCGGCGCTTCTCGATTCCGGTCTGGTCCGTCAGGTTGCGGGCAATATCCAGCGGATTGAGCCCACGCCCCACCCCATCAGTCAGTACGCGCGCCATGTCGCGCTTAACGTCAGCTGTCAGCCCCTTCATTTCCTCAAACACACGCGCATGCACCAGCGCCATGCGTTGCTGATACGGGTCGCTTGCGAGGATGGACGCTAACGACTCACGACCAGCGGCGTACACCGGCGACTGCTGGCTGAGGTTGTAGAACGACTGTCCGGTCCCTTTCTCCGAAGCCAGATCGATGTACTCGTAAAACCACAGGTCGTAATCGCCACCTTCAAGCAGCACCTGATCAACCAGGTAACTGGCATCGTTCAGGATGATAGAGAGTAGCGTTGGGTTTAACTGGTATTCGTATCTGGCGTTTACTGCGAGGGAGGAAGGTATTTTGTCGAGTGCTGATTTGTACGCCTTGCCAATCTTATTCATGCGCCTGGCGAAGTCTTTCATTGCGCGGCGTTCCAGCGCATCGGCCCCGGTCGGATCCTGATAGTTACGCGGTAGAATTGGTGGCTTCGTCTTCTTCGTCGCCATCCTCTTCTCCTAAAGGCTCTTCGTCGTCATTGTCATTGTCATAGCCCGCAGCCGTCCGAATCTCTTCACGGGTGAACGCTGGTTCATCGCCGCTGCCCTGCATGGTCTGGTTAATCTCGCCCATAGTCTTGGCGTTGGTGAGCTTCTCAGTACCGGTCTGTTCGTTCAGGTCATCCCAGATAACTGCTTTCTGGCTGACTGAATCGACGATCTGCAAGTCAATAAGCTTGTCGCAGAAGTCCTCTATCTCGAAAGCGAGGTCTACTCGGCGCGACTGACAGCGAGCATTAAAGTATTTCTGGTCTTCAGTGCTGGACCGCTCAGCCTGCTGGTTACCAACCAGAATACGCGTAGGAATATCAACTCCTGCGGCGGCTGTTTGCAGGTTTACGTTATAGGTTGGAGACGGATCAGAAACCGGAGAAACAAGGGAGGTTACGCTGGCCCCCTGGAGAGAAAGCAGCACATCATTGCCGCGATTCATCTCGCGTGCAGCGTCATTAAATTTATCCTGCAACTCATCTACTTCAACGCCGTACATAGATGCAATGCTGCCAAAGTCGATTTCCTTGTCGAAACTAAGTGCTAACTGGCGAGCGGCGTTCTTCAGGAATGACTCACCAGACCCGCCCTCTACCTTCTCCAGGCTCACAAAGGCGTTATAAGCTGGCTCAAGGAAGCCAATAGCATCGTCTGAGTAATCACCAAGGATGAAAACGCGATCGGGGTGGATATTGACGCGGCGACTTGAACCATTCGGCAAGCGTTCGGCGTACTGCCACATTTTCGGCTGACCGTAAGTCTTCGAGTTCAGCCCAGTGTCCCACTCGCTCACCGTTAGCGATCCGGCCCATGCCACGGAAACCTTCTGCAACCCTCGCCCTTTGGTAACCGGAAGGTTCCAGTCTTTTTCATCGCGGACGTGCAGAAGGATGCCTGCATAACGACCGACAAGGCGACGGCGATCCGCCTCGGCAAATGAGCGCCAGAACCGGTTGTTGAATACCTGCTTTGACTTGTTTTCCCAGGCGGTTTCGCTTTCGCTCTCGTCGGCATCGTCACCCTCGATGATTTCCGGGTTAGTCTGCCAGCACTTGCCCACCAGCTTCTCTACTGCGCCGTGTGCTATGCCACCGCGGCGATAGAGCGCATAGAGATTTTCGTAGGTTACCTGTTCAGGGAAGCCATATTCGCACCATGCGGAGTGGCGCTTATTGTCCAGCCCCATAGTTGGCGCCATCAGCCCCATTCGGGCGCGCGCCATCCGCGCATCGTTCAACGCATGGTTGACGGCGAGAGTTAATTTGTCAGTCATGGTTTGTCCGTTTGGTTAGCGAAGGCGTTTCGGAATCATCATCCCCGCCATCTGGCCCTTACGCTTAATGTGCCCGTCGAGACTGTAACGAATGCCATCCCAGCAGTGCTCGTCACCATCGGCCAGTTTCGGCAGCACCTCGCCGGTAATGCGGTCTGTTTTGTACGACCACATGCGGGCCTCACGTGCCACGTTTTTGCAGCGCGGATGGATAATGATTTCGTCGAAGCCGCGAAGATGGGCGATCCCGTCCTCAACGCTCCCCTGCCATTTCTCAGCAGCTGAGATGTTGAATCCCTGCCGCTTGAGATAGCTAATCGTCTCGGGTCGAGCGGAGTCTGCCTTGATGGGCCAGTCACGCGATCCGGGGATAGTGTCGTACAGCTCTGGCATGTGGTCGAGCTCCGTCTGCTGACCGTATGCTTCGTATTCGATGTACAGCCGGTTATGCAGGATGAACGAACGCACCAGCGTGTTAGGGTCTTTGGCGAAACCGAAGTCAGCACCGAAGAACAGGCGCTCAGCTTCTTTCCAGAGTTGGTCCGAGAACTCGGCAATCCGGTATTTTCCGGCCAGGACCTGCTTATCGGAGTTTTCGAGATAAGCCCCTTCCCACACCCATGCGTATGTCGCTGGGTCGAGGCGTCGCTGATCGTTCTGCCGCTCGCCCTCAAGCACGTCAGGGAACCACGGGTTATCCGTATAGTTCATCTCAACGGTAATGCAGTCGTCGCCGGCTTCTTTGCGGAAACGCTTATCCGTTGCGCTTCCGTCTCGTTCCGGGTTCCACGTCACCCAAATCTCTGAACCTTCCTCACGAACGGTCGGGCTCAGCTTCT
>NZ_JBSPEI010000034.1:0-20051 GCF_055796175.1 Pseudocitrobacter sp. 2023LY-00077
AATGAGCATCATCAGAAGCTACCTCCCCGGGTCTGATCGCGCCCGAAGACGCGACCGGCCGATACCATCCTGGCACCGGTTCCGCTGCGCGGGACTTCACCAGAATTATTGCGACCCAGCGTGATACGTCCGTCGGCGACACGCTCCAGGTAACGGATGGCATCTTCATAACGAAGGCGGATTTCTTCCGTCATCTGGGTTCCCGCACCGCACAGCAGATAGCGTGTGATATCGCAGCACCGGCCAACCAGAACGCGGGGTTCATCGGTCCACGGCACCGGATATCGGCCACAGAGATAGCTGTCAATCTCAGCGCTGGCCTGTGTCAGAGCACCGTTCAGCACATCATCATCAATGGCTCCGACGTACTCACGGTCAGTAAGCGAAATACACTCCTTCGCTCCGAACGCCCTGACCATATCTTCGCGGGTCGCATACATGGGTTAGCCCTTTTTCTTCGCTGCTGGTTCGTCTGCTGCAGGTGCCGGGTCAACAGCAGCTTCTGTCACCGGCGCTTCGGTCGCGGGTTGCGTTGCCTGAAGTGAAGCTATGGTTGCATTGGCCTCATCCAGCTGTTTTTTCAGCGAATCGCCATCTGTTGACAGTTGGGTGACGGCTGCCTCCAGCTCTGTGATACGGGTTTTGGCTTTATCCAGCTCTGCGGTATCCGGTTGGCCGGAGGCCTGAGCGTCGCTGACCACGACGACAATCAGGTTGGGATCGTTCTTCAGGACATCCAGCTCATTGGCCGTAAAGCGACTATCGGGCCAGGTGGTGGTTTTCTCACTGTGCGCGATACCCAGGCGACGGAAACCGTCGCGGCGGGCGGTGATTTGAACCGGCATTATGCATCCTCCCCGGTTGATCCATACGCCATCTGCCAGAAGCCGTAGCCGCCATTGGCACGTGCTTCTGCACCGAAGTGGAACTTCTTACGCATGAAGACGTTGTCGTTGTTGTAGTCTGTCTGCTCAACGAACTCCGGCTTTTTACGCTCCTGATACACCAGTGGTTTAACCGGGCGAGTGGTATCCAGCAGGAACCAGGCGGTGTCAGAAGTCAGTTCAGGCACGACCAGAACTTCAGCTGACCCTTTGTACGGGTTCGGCGTGTTGTCCGGGAAGCGGTCTGCTGTCATCAGATAATTGGCGTCATCTTCCAGCGCAGGCGGCACCACCAGGATGCTGGGACGGACTTTCAGAGACGCACCTTCATCGTCTTTAAACTGGCGCATTATGGTACGGGCAGCACCGTAGCTGGCTTTTGCCGCAGCGTAGCTGGTGACATTGAGCTTTTTAGTACCCTTGTTGGAAACCGATTTCCCCGCAACGAAGTGATCGGTGTCGAAGAATGGCTGACCGTCATAGCAGAGGTTGGTAAAGCCATTACTTAAGAGCGCAAAAACAATATCAGCAGGTAACTCAGCCGCAGACTGACCCGCCCCCTGAGCCTGGACGGCGAGCCCCAGAATCTGGTCGTCTTCCATGTCATTGCGGTCAAGCTCGATGGTTGCTTCCCAGTCCTTATTACGAATGGTGTAGTTGAACGCTTCCAGCGCCTTAATCACCTTATCGCCAATCCATTCGCGCATTTTCGGAAAGCGACTCAGCCAGCTGTAGTCGTTCTCTTTGCTGGTCGACGGCACAACCATCGCCACTTTCTTCCAGTCAGACGGGGTCTGCTCGAAGGCTTTCTGGTATGTTGCCTTCAGGTTGACGAACACCTGACGCACATTTTTTACGTTAACAATCACGGGCTATCTCCTTATCAGATGTAAATCCAGACGCCATCGTTTTCCAGACCCGCCACCTTCCCGGCAAACGGGCGGGCATCGGTATCACTGGTTTTGGCAACGGTAACGCTGTCAACGACGTAGCAGTTTTTACCTACCTCGGCCTGGGTGACCGGGTCAGCGCTGCTGTTAGCCATCAGGAACATGCGGCCACGGCGGATAAGTACCACCACATCACCGTCAGCGCCGCCGCTGTTATCCACCCAGCTATCCGCGATACCCAGCGTTTCCTGGTCTGCAGTCGCTGTGGCGGGCACTGCATAACCGGTGGCGTTAGCGGCGATCAGATTGCCACCAAAAATTTCAGTACCGGCCGCAACCGGAACGGGGAACAACAGACCGTCTTTATGAGGGGTATTGCGATCCATTATTTGTCTCCTTTAACAAACCGGGTGACTTCAGCCGGGTCGGTCCCCAGCAGAGAACAGATAGCGGGGTCAATAACCTCGTCATCACCGTCGTCAGTCTGAGGCGCGGGCGCACCTTTCGGCGGTTTCCCCTGCGTCTGGGTCGTGGTCAGCGCGGCAATCTTCGGCGCTTTCCCGATGTAGGTTTTCAGGCTCTCCGGGTCGGACTTCGCCAGCGTCAGCGCCCAGCTTTCCTGTGCCGGAAGCAGACGGCCATCGCTGAGCGCGGCGGTGATGAGCAATTCCGCCTCCTGAGTGGCCAGCGCCGCCTGATTCCCGACAGCCGCTTTTTCCGCAGCCTGCTGCACGGCGGCCGTCATCATATCGACCGACACCCATTTCGCCGGGTCTGGCGTCTCAATGCGGGCAGTGAGGTCCGCCACGTTCTGGCTCAGTCCGTTGATGACGGCTGAAAGGTCATAGGTTGCTGCGGTCACAGCCTCAGCCCCGGAAATCTGGGCAATCAGCTTGTTCAGCTCTTCGGTAATTTCTTCCGCAGTCGCTGTAATCGGCAGATTCAGCATCCAGCGCAGGCGTTCGAGAAGTTCATCCATTGCAGTTGTACCCTCAGTGGTGAGATGAGCAGCCATCAGGGAAGCGGCCGCAAGCAACACGTCCTCCATCCCGTCAACGGCTGGCGTATTGGTCAGCGCGGCGTGGAGTATCTCCAGCACCTGACCAGTTTTGTCATAGGAAAAAACAGGGGAAATGAAGCGGTATGCTTTGTCCGCTACCATCGCGGCGGCGGTTGGGGTCCATTCCACATCAACGGCAAACAGACCTTCGCCTTCACGCCATTCGAGCTTTTTGAAAAATGCCGCAGCAGGGGCCGGTTTACCGTTTTTCGCTGAGCGCAGCGTCTGGTGCTCATAATCCAGCACATAAGGCGTCTTACGAGCATCCGCAGCGGCAATCAGACGCTCAGCAATTTCACGGGTCATTAACCATGCGTCACACTCGGTCGGCCGACCGTCGCGGGCGCGGAACTCACCAGCCGGAAACAGCTGGATCACACCCGGTGTGGCGGTGTTGATTTCCTGAGAGAGTGAGGCAATAAATGTTTTTTTCATGGTGCCGAGAATACGGCACCGAAAACAGGGGGATCAGATGAAGGGGTTCAGTGGATTACCAAAGCAAAATCTATGAATGGTCGTTTACGCGCTTTTCCATTCTGCAAGAGCCTTTTGCAACTCGCCATCTCGCTTTAATGCCTTTCGTTTGTAATAGCGTGCAGTAAGTTTATCGATAAGGAAAATGATGGTATGGCCAACCATACCTATCATGCTCCACTCAGCCACTGTGAAATAGTCCAGGAATGCTTTAAACGTTTCCAATGTCGCTCCGTTAGTGCTGTATGTCTCTCTGATAACCGCCATCGCTTTTAAACCGCTTTTAAAAACGTTTAAAGCGCAGCGAGGCGAATCACTCTACCACAATTGCGTTAAATGCGTCTGCGTGGCTTACAGCGCGTCAACGCGGTTACTCTAAAATACGGCGCAGATAGTTCTCAGCCGTGGTTTCCATGCGATCCACATCATCCTCCGTCAGATGCAGGAACGGGCGCGCGGGCATCGTTATTGTATAAGCCCCGATGGTATTCCACTGCGAGAAGTTCGAACGGGACTTTTTCACGAAGCGATTACCAACAGAGCCGTTTTTATGCTGGCGGTAATACGCCCGCTGACTTCGTGCAGCAATGCGTATTTCCCCCCCCTCCTGGTGGATACGCGCGTATTTAACATTGGTTCCGACAACGGCTTCATCATTGGTACTGAACTGGGTGATGCTCGATGCGAGGCGACCTGACTTCTGCAGAATTTTACCGCCAGCGCGTTTGCGGGCATACGCCGGGCTCCAGCCCATCCACTCAGGTCGACCCTGTTGGGCGAAGTTCTCTTCTACCGCATCGCCCATTGCGGCCGCCAGCTCCCGCATCAGTGGCTCACGGTTATCGAGGCGCTTTATCAGCTCGCCCAGCGACCGTTCAAAGTCGCCGATATCATAGGTGATTTTATAACTCATGATTTCGTACTCAGCAGCAGAACGTCTTCGGGAATATCCTGCGATCGAACAATATCGCCTCCGTTAACCAGCGACAGTCGCCAGCCATCAACGGCAGGTACACCGCGAACCGCCCGTGAACCGTCTTTTCCGCTCAGTACCCAGAGCAGGTTATCACCGTCAAGCCAGACATCGCCGTCTCCGGCCAGCAATGCAGGGAGCTCACTCCATAAAGGGCCGGGAGCCTGGCGCACATCCTCTTCGTGGATGCTCAGGGGAACCGGCTGGCGGATACCGCGTGCTTCAAGCTGGTTCAGCAGCGCCGGTTTCACACCGCCGACGCGTTTAATATCACCGCGAGTATTGCGCCGAACGCTGACAGCATCAACCCAGCGGCGCACATCGTCGCTCACAGCACTCAGCACCGCAGGCTCAGAAAGCGTCTGTTCTATCGCCTGAGCGGCGACAGAAGGGCTGGTTGTAACCGCTTTATCCATAAGTCGCTGGCCCAGTGAGGATAACCAGCCCTGACCCGGGTTATGACCAAACCCGGCATCAGGTGTGTAGAGCTCACCGTTGAAGCGCAGCGCCTTCACGTTGCGGGTATCATTCGGTCCCCACGCCTGCTGGACTGTGACAATGTCCTGCTCCCACGATTTGACAACAATACCCAGACGCTCGGCTTCTTCCAGGGAACGGGCCCGGATACGGCAGCGGCAGTGATAGCCGTCGGGCGGGTACATAAACTGCCAGACCGGATCATCATAACGGGCGGTAAAGCCGTTCAGCCTGGCGTGCAACGGGCGGGTATGCATATCCATAACTGCCACACGCTCCCAGATGGGACGAAACTCTGCATTCGCCATCTGCTCCGCATAACGGCCCGCCCCATAGGATGCCTGCATGTTGGTTTCGAAAATGGTACGCAGCCGTCGCGGGGTAAGTTGTTTCCCCTCAAGAACGCCATCTTCATCAGCAACCAGCCTGGCTTTATCGGCCAGCCAGCCTTTGCGCGTCAGTATGGGGGTCAGTTGCCGTTCGAAATCACGCAGCGTGCCACCGTTATCCAGGTGAGTCTGAAACGACTGGCGGACATCCTCAAGGATGTCCTGCTTCAGGATGCCCGCTACCGTAAATTTTGTTGCGTGGGTTCGGGCTTCAACATCATGCCAGTTAAAGCCAATCGTGTAGCCTTTGGACTCAAAATAGGCTATCGCCTCTTCGGGTTTCAGACCGATTGCATACCCCAGATCAACATCAGCTTTCGGCATTGAGACGTCCCCAGACTTCGCTGACGAATAATGCCTGATGCAGCAGCTGCTGAAGCTGCTCATCATCAAGTGCCGGATAGCTGGCAGCGATAATGTCCATTGCATCATCCGGTGACTGACCCGACTGCAAAGCCGTAACCAGTGGTGCTATCAGCTTTTCCATTGCCTGCCCAATCGCAACTGCAGGGCGGGTGGCATTATCCAGCGCATCCTGCCCGGGGTCAGTAATGTCACCGTTCGTATCGAGTGCGGCGAAGTGTCGATAACGCAGTGACTGTGGCACGGTCGATAATGCCGCTGTACCCGCTCCGCCCGCAGGCGCAATCAGGACATCTTCATTTTTCTTCGGCAGTGGGATACCGAGTTTTTTATGCACCCAGGATTTCGGGATAGTATCCAGACCGGCCTGACCGACAAGCGTCGCAACGCCTGTTGAAAA
Source organism: Pseudocitrobacter sp. 2023LY-00077 (assembly GCF_055796175.1). NCBI lineage: Bacteria > Pseudomonadati > Pseudomonadota > Gammaproteobacteria > Enterobacterales > Enterobacteriaceae > Pseudocitrobacter > Pseudocitrobacter sp. 2023LY-00077. The sequence goes on from NZ_JBSPEI010000034.1 coordinate 5,911, forward strand.
CGTCTCAATGCTCTCCAGCTCGCGGGTATCGAAGACAAGGCGAGGTAACCGGCGCGGGCTGACGTCATAGCCATTAAGCGCCAGTAACATGCGGATAAAGCTGCGGTAAAAACCTTCAAGCTGGCGGGCATCCGCTGTCAGTAAATCGTGGCGTACCTCGTTATGTACGTTACCCAGCGCGTTTGTTGAGCTTTTGCCGTCTGCCTGAGAAGTCAGTGTACCGCCGAGAATAACCTTCGATTCGGTCCGCTCTGCCCAGTTGATCATCGCCATATAGGGATCGGATTGCCCGTCGGCGGCTTCCTTGAACTCAATTTTTGAACCCTCAGGAATAATGCCTGATGCGTTATGGCCAAGGGAAACCAGCGCCTCCATCAGCTTATCCTGTTCATCCTGCGTTGCCCCGGAAACATAGGTCCCGATGCGGGCGGGCAGACCGTAAATTTCCAGGAACTCGGCCATATCCCTGACGCTGAAGTTTTTAAACAGATACGGCCAGACCAGCACCCGGTACAGACCGGACTGCGAAATGTAACCTGATTTGGCGTTATGGGTATGAACCAGCCAGCCGAACGGCCACAGTTCCGCCCCTTCAGGCGAACCATCATTCAGGCGAATGTCATCCCCTTTATCTGGCGTGGTGCAGAACCAGCGGTGCGGGCGGAGTTTCATCTTCACAGGTAACCAGACACCGCCATCCAGTTCCCATTTTTCTATTTCCTGTGCCGAAAAACCGTGGCCAATGGCTTCTGCTGCGTTGAGTGTGATGTCTTCCAGTTCCGGGATGTCCGCAAACCAGGACGCCACCATATCCGCAATTTTCTTCTCTTCGGTCGTCGCGTTCGGCGGTGGCTCGATGCTCCAGTCGAGGGTAAGCAACGCGTTTTTACGCTTACTCATCTCGGAGAAGATATGGCCATCACGCTCCACCATATCCTCAAAAAGGTCAGCCTGAGCCGCAATGTCGCCACGTTCGGCCGCTTCCAGGATACGCGGGAGCCTGGCGAGCGTCATCCCGCGTGAGGGATGTGATGGCCAGTCGTTGTTAAAGCGCACGGTGCGCGCAGTTTGCGGGGCCTTAAGCACCTCGCGGTTTAAGGGACGACCAAACTGATCGACTATCTGAACCATAAATTACCAGCCTCCGGCTGAGCCAAAACGGTTATCGCCGCCACGACGCGGGACAGGTTTAAAATCAAAATGCCCCGCGCCGGACACAGCCAGCGCCCACAACATATGCAGGGCGTCAGGGCCATCATCGTGATCCGCTTTCGGGAAATGTCTGAGCTGTTCAATCAGCGTATTTTGCGTCGAGTGCAGGCGGATAAGTCCGTTGGCCATATGTGGCTGAAGCGACTCGATACGTAACAGTTTATCGGCGCTGGGGGTGACTGCCCGGGCGGGAACGGGGATGCCAGCGATTGCCGAACGCTTCACCAGCTCTGTGCGCAGAAATTCCTGGAACTGGACGGATTCGACGGCCCATACCAGGCAGTTATATTCACGTTGCAGTTCGATAACATCAGAAATAATACGATCTGGAACGCGTTTGCGAATCCTGGCTTCCACGACATCCAGAATGCCGGTAAAGCGATTGAAACCGCCCACCAGTAGGGCTGATGGGTCACGACTGTTACCCGCTTTACCCAGACTGGGGTCACAGGCACCGTAGAATCGCCACTCAGCGAGGCGGTTAACCCAGAAGTGGATACAACCGTTAAAGGGCGCATCTTCACCGTTGACCGGGTCATTCTGGTATTCCGCATCAAAGGTGCTGTGGCCATCACGAGCGCGGATAAGCATTAGGGTATAGAGCGGACGCGCAGCCCACGAAACAACCGCACCGGCTTCCATCTCTTCCCGGTGCTGCTCGTAGAACGCACGGGCGAGGAGCTCACCGTCTTCATCATTGTTCCGCAGGATTTCTTCCCATTTATCCCACAAGTCCATATTGTGCGGCCAGGTGATCAGCGCTTTAAACCGGGCCCGTTTCCACAGCGGATTTTTCAGCGTGCGGGACAGGACCGAGTCATGGTGCAGGATGGTTCCGATGTAGACCACGTCGAACTTGGCCCCGGCACCGCCGAGCGGTAACACGGTTTTTTTGAGCCAGTTATCCAGCTTGTCACGCTGCTCAGGGTTACGTACCTGCTCATCGTTCTCGATATCGTCGAGCACAGCAAGGTCGGGACGGTAAGGGCCATGACGCAGGCCACGCAGTTTTTTACCACTACCGGCGACCTGAACCTTGATATCGTTGCGGGTAAGAATGGTCCCCATCTGCCAGACACGACCACCGCCCGACGCTTCCGGGAAGTCCATCAACAGACGCGGGTTAAACTGCAGTTCGGCCTTAATCGCCTCAAGCATGGGATAGGCCTGGTCAATGGAGTCCATAATGATGACCGGGTAGTGCTTGAGGGCCAGCACAATGCACCAGATTACGAAGAGCTGACTGACGATCGTTGACTTTGCCTCACCACGCGGCGCGGCGATTGCGTCGTTCTGGCCAGTCGTCTGGTTAATCAGCTCAGGCAGACGACGGTAAAGATATTTATGCAGCTCGCTCTGGGCGGTATGGCGCACATAATGGGGGAAGTAGTTCTGCGTGAAATACTCAAAGCCGGTTGCCGGGTCGGCAACCAGTAAACGCCGCTGTGCGATTGCCGCAGCGGAAGGATCAAAGCCGACATCTTCGGCTTCAATGGTACGCCGCAGGCTGGCGGAGAGTTCTGCCAGCTCGGCGAGAAATTCCTTGCGTGATAACGTACTATTTTTTGACATGGTTAAAACGCCTTTAAATCCACTTTAATGGGATGTCTGCAACGCTTTATTGACTTCGCCAATAAAACTGTCCATTGACTGCCATGCAGTCCTGCCATGCGGGATTTCAAGCAAGTAGCTGTCACCAATCGTTGTGACCTGGACCCGGCAGTAATCGATGTAACGCACACTAAGCACGTCGCTGGCCATCACAAAAACCTTACTGTTCACCCTGATTAATTTGTCAGCCATAATGGACCCTGTTTCTTAACCTGAAAGGTTATTACCTGTGCAAAAGAAAACGTTTGAATTACTGGAACTACTTTGTCAGTACGAACTCAAAAAAACGCTTGAATCGTGCCCACCAGAACCGTTAACAGCAGACGATGTCATGTCTTTTTTATGGCCACTGAACGCCCGTTTTCGGCCATTAATTCACCGGATAAGGACTGTCAGATATCGCAAGCAATATGAACGCGAAGCTGACAAAGCCATCCGTGAATTTGTTCTCCGGGACTCTCACTGGGAGAATGTTCCTTTGGTCGTCTGGCGCGTATTGCTGGAGCGTCATCAGCAGGCTATAACGATCTGTGTGGCAAACAAGATGCACGCCAGTGACACTACTTTTATGCATGCCCCTTTCGGGTTGACTGATACTGCGAAAACAAAATTTGCAGTTGTCTGGTTGTGTTATGCAATGAAGCTCCCTTATCCAGTGCATGATGAATCACAGCTCGACATTGAGACCTCATTTGAGAATCTGTCATTGAAACCACACTGAAAGCATGTTCGCGGGCGCAGCTCAACAGCGCCTGCCAGTTATCATTACCCATAATGTTTCTCCATCTCCGTCCCAAAGGGCTCCAGAATCTCAACGAAAGCAGCAAGATGCTGCGGGTAGGTTTCTGCCACAAAGGTGCTCAGTCGCTGAAGCACATCAAGCGCGACAGCCAGTTGGCTCACCTCTGGCAAAATCCTCTTATTCGCAGCGACTGCTTTGTTAAAGGCATCAGCCAGACTGGCAAGCAGTTCTACCCGCTTATCCGCTGGCAAATCTGAACTGGTCGTCAGTAGCTCCAGCGTCACCTGGTACTGGGTCATCAGTCCGGTAAGGATGGCGCGGCCAATATCTTCCAGACCATTTCCTGCCATAATGTGAGCCGCCCTGAGCTTGTCCCAGTCGTCGCCCGCGTCCTGCGCTTCTTTCTTCCAGCGTCGGGCAGTAGCGAATGCCACGCCCGCCTGAGCTGAGGCAATCTCCAGTGACATCTGACCAAAGATGTATGATCGTCGCAGCCTTTCCCGTGTTTCCTGCGGATGCGCCATACTTACAGCTCCAGTTTTGCCCGGATAAACATGATCGCAGTGGAGACAATGACGGCGGTCAGCCCGCCTGTAATCGCTCCGGCCATCGCCCCACGACGGGCAGCATCGTCCCCGATGCTCTCCATTCGTGACTCAATTCGCCCCAGCTTGATGTTGATACCGTCGAGAACGTCGGGGGCAACCGGTGTCTGGAGGCGGTCAAGCTGTTCAGCAATACGATTGAGGGTCTGCTGCTCATCGCTGACCGCAATCAGGCGGCGGCTGCGTCGCTTTTGTCTGGCTTTCATTTGTCGGCTTTCCTGTCGAGTTTGTTATCGATGCGCTCGATAGCCGCACGCAGCTCCCTCATCGCATCCATGATGGCGGTGTAGTTACTTCTGGCGTCTTCGCGGCGCTGATACTCATCGCGAATACGATCAACCGATTTCTCCAGGTCACTGATATCTTTCTGAAGACGTCGGATCCAGATAGTGCCAAACGTGGCAGCAAGCCCCAGCGCTATCTGAAATGCCATATCAAGGGTCATTTAGAGGTGTGCTCCTTGCTGTTGTAGTAGTCGCTGATGGCATGGAGGCGATCGCGAAGCGTCAGGCACCATTTGCCGTATTCCCCACTGTGGCTGAGGATTCCAGCCGGGGAGAGTCCGCCTCTGGTGCCGGAGGCATTTCCGGTATTTCCAGTAACGCCGCTGGCGGTTTCTGACAGACCGTCACCAGCGGTGAGGCTTTCGGTTCCGGGGTAGCCGAGGGATTCACGCCAGAGCTGCAGGCTTGCAGGGCCAATACCGGTATAAGTAGTACCATCGCTTTTAAGCGCATCGTTGAGTCTCCGTTTCAGGTCGTTCACCGTTCTGGTGTGCTGACGCTCTTTGTCCGCAAGCTCCCGGGAAAGCACATCGGCTTTGTCCTGCCATGCCTGTTGATTGTTGAGCGCAGACTGCAGGTCAGTGGCGTACTTGCTGGCAGCGGCGAGCCGTTCCTTATCCCATTGTTTTTTTTGGGCGTTAAAGCCGTCCGTAAGATTTTGCTTTTCGTTCGCGAATGCGAGTGCCTGCTCGCTCAGTTCATGGCGCGTAGCAGTAATACCAAGCCACATCCCACCGCCGAATAATGCGATAAGCAGGAGAAGCGCACCCCAGTTCTCCTTAAGGATTTTCAGTGCTGTTCCCAACACGGTTCACCTCCCGGTCACGCTTGATGGACATGTGTTTAGATACCTGGCTTTGAGCCACCCAGGCGCTGAGATAGGCAAAAAATAATTCGCCTGGCATATCCCGACTGGTTACCGTGACCCAGACAAGGACAAAAGAACTCACCAGAAACGCCAGAAATACGATGGTGTCAGATGTGGAGAGTCTGCCTGACGCGGGATTACTGACCAGGTCCATTACGCGCATAATGCCGCCATAGCTACTTTGTAGCGGGCTTCGCGGTCAGGTTGCCCCAGCGCAGGCGGGTTAATCCTGCGGGTAATTGCCAGAAACGCACCTTTATCGGCAAGCGCATTACAGCCATTGGCGCTCCAGAACCAGGCTGCACTACGGGCCGCCTGGGCGAAATCAAGCAGCAGGTCAGGATTTGCCAGAAGATCAAGACCGAGAACTGTGCCGCAGTCTTCATAGTTATTGCGGAACGTAACCTGAATCAGGCCCCGGCCACGAAAACGCCAGCCATCGCCGGAGGCTTCATTGCCATTACCACCACGACCGGCATAAGCGCGGTTGGCTAATTTCTCAGGATTACGGGTATAAGCGCGGGCAAATTCAATTTCGGCAGGTTCGATAACACCATTCTTATTATTATCAAATCCGGTTTTGAAAATACGGGCGACACGTTCAGCATCGGTGTAATAGAGGCTTTCGCTTAAACGGCCGAAACTGGTGCTTTCATGGCCGACCTGAGCAATAAATGCTGCCATTCGTTTTGGCGTGGTAATACCAAATTCACAGGCTGCATCATAAACCGGTTTAAACCAGCGCTGGGCCATAACGGGAGAGAGCCCGGAAGCTCGCTGAAACAACGGTAGTGTTAAAAACATAACGCCATCCGGTTAATTAGGGATGGCGTCAGTATTTCATCGGGTTAGGTGAGGATTAAGATGAAGGGGTTCAGTGGTTAGTTGTCGACATCAATTATTTCTAGAGTACCACTTTCTTCAATGTATTTAGGAGGCGGATTATTGATTGATGAAATACAAGCTTTGCCTTGGGATATGTACGCCTGAGCCTGAGTATTGGTAATGTCTGTTTTATCTCCATGGGTATTCCCAAGCCGTGTGATCCAATAGTTATAAGCAGTTGCAGCCAATGTAGCACAAGACGAAAATGGGGTTGGGTGTTCAAGTAAATTTTTACCATAAAACTCCTGAGCATCTTCACTAAGAATGGTTAAATGGCGACTGACAGCCACAACTTCAGGAGTGAGATAGCCAAGATTTTTATACATTTCAAACACAGCATTCGATGCAATCAAAGTTTGCTGAATTTCGTTCACCATTTTTCTCGTGTGGTTTAACTGTGAGTTGTATAGTTCAACAGCTTCACTATTTGGGATTTGCTTTGCATTAATACAAAGTGGGAGAATAATTAAACATATAAAAAAATATTTCATAACCATCCTTAAAATAGAGCTGGCTGTTTTTGAGCAACGTGATTCTTGTGCTGAGCCAGTAGACCCCATGCAAACCGGTCACTAAATCCATACTTAGGACACAGCTGCGTCATGGCACGTAGGGAGGATACACCGGTATCACGCATTGCTTCAAACTCATTCAGGAACGCGCGGTTACGCAACTCCCTCAGCGCACGATCGCAACGAGGTAGATACAGCACTTCTCCCCCGAAATGCTTAACAAGAATACGTGCGTTATCTTCACCGATGGTATCTTTGAGGAGACGGGCGCGGGATGCGCCCAGAGAACGGAGACCTTTACCAACAGGGAACGTGGTTCCCCCAAGGACTTTGAGCAGCTCAGCGGCTGCCGGGAAGCCGATTAATTCAGCAATATTAAGTACGGTTTCCGGTAGTAATGATTTGACCTGCTCAAGTTCCATATATTACCCCCGTCGTCGTGCGTCTATAATAAACGCCTGCATCAGTTTAGTTAGCTGCTCATCGGTCAGCCATTCAATTACCGACTGATTGAACATTCGTCTGGCCGTAGATTCAGCATATGACCAGGGACGTCCGGCATCAGCAAGCAGCGCCTCGATTTTATCCAGTACAGTTTTCCTGGTGTTAGCCACATTTGGACGACGTCCATATTTCCGTGACCTGGTTCGTGGATATCCCTGTTCATGCATATATTCGCGTAGTTTCTGTAATTCCTCAAGTGAACATTTAGTAGAGGACGATTTACCAGTGATGCGCATCAATACACTACGATAAGTAATATCATCCCACTTCAGCCAGCTTTGACCAGCTTTGATTGCACCAATAAGAGAGGTTTTGCTTTTATTCATCGCGATACACCTTAATCTTTATTAGTGTGACCAGTCACATTTGTTAAATTTAATCGCAGGCAATCATGCGTAAGCCAGCATGAATGATCACCTTTAAATGCGCCGTTGCAATTTTCAGGTGGTTGAGACCCACAATTTCTACAGACGGGAGCTGTCTTTTCCTGCTTTTGTAATTCAGCCGCATCATTCAGGAGTAATAGTGCAATATATTCATTCCGGCTATAAGGCTGACGCCCAGGATTACGGTGAAAACGACCGCGCTCCAGCGCGGCCATCTCCTGATCGTTTAACGATATCTCAAAGCGGTTTAAACCCTGCTTTTTAGCCATTTGTGCCCGGGAGCGCTGTTTACGCAGTCTGGCACGTTCGCGGATGTTTATTTCTTCCATGATACTCTCCCGTAACACTTGCGAATCTTAACCCAGCATGGCCAGACAACCTTATCGGCCAGCCAGCGACCCAAAGCAGATGAAAGGAGAATAGCGCCCCGGGTATAAATAATGCCGAGGTAACCACCAGCTCCAAGTGTAATACCAATGCCCAGCAACACCCATATACTGTTAATATTGATAGTCATCATCATCCTCCTGAGACGCCTCAAGCAAAATCAGGCTCAGTGGCCACAAAACCAGAACACAAAGATATTTAACTGGTGAATAAATATTCTCAGGAACAATGCGGCTCAGAATGCTGACCCAGCACCACCCAATATGTAAATAAAGAACCAGCAATAACAAAATAAGTCCCGTCATTTGATCCCCCTGATTTTACGATAATGCTCAATCGCCTTTTTCATCTCACCTTGTTCGGCCTTATCCCGGATTCTCCGGTGATGCGGGTCGAAGAACTGGAAACGGATTCGGATGGGTAAATCCATATATTCAACCGCCTGGCTGGTATTACGAAAGTGCCATATGCGGCGTTTACCTTGATCCAGGAACTGGCAACCGATAACGTTATTCATGGTTTAACTCCGATACGATCCATTTCGGATGAGGTGCCGGATACACCATGATGCAAATGTGCATTGCGTCCAGCTCGATACCCCTGATTGGCTGCATCATCTGTGCCGCTGGCTTTGCCCGGCTTACGAGGCTCCAGCTTCTTCATGCCCTGGCTAAGCTTTTTGCTGCGATAGCTTTCCATCAGGGTTTCCTCGGCTTCAGTGACGGCAAAGTCACTGATAACGGCATAGGCACCATTCACCCAGGCAGAGCAGAACGTATCAGCGCGAGCCACTTTGGTGGCGGGCTTAATATTTTTGCGTAACGTAGCAGTGTATTCTCGACGTGCCTTCACCAGCTGTTTACCCAGAACTTCGAAAGAATATGCAGCGACCTGTGGGCGTTCGTCCGGCCCATAGTAGGTAATAGTCCGTTTTGCCGGAGTATCCCAGTGTTCATGTCCATGGCTGGTGTAGAACTTGACTCCAAATGCCAGCGCTATCATATGAGCCAGTAGCGCCATATACTCGGGCATTTTTTCGGCATGTGACGGGGCTTTCTGAGTCGATGCTTCATTGATATCCATCATCGCAGCATCGACTTCAGTCAGTTTATGGGTTTCCATCAGGCGCTGTGCCCGACGCAAGGCTAATGCAGCTTCTTCGGCGCTGGAGTTATTACGTGCCATTGCCAGCAGTTTTTTAATTCTCTGGAGGTACTTTTCTTTATTGTCTTTCATAAACTCAATCCTCCTTTTTTGCTGTCAGTGGAAGTTTACCGAGAACACTCAGGGCCAGAATGACGCCCATCCTGATACCTTTATGTTCTTTCGTTCCGGCCCTGATGGTTAATTCCGGGGAAATAACAATATCAGCGTCTTTGTGCCTGATAATCAGTTGCAGCGAGTCAACCTTTTCCTCATACCATGCCATAAGAGCCTGTAATACAGCCGCGTGGTCATCCTGAGCGGCCGTGTTCATCGGAATAAGATGTGTGATATCCACACAGCCACTGACACCGTTTACTTTCACCACTGTTGCACCGTGGCCCAGTTCCCACGCTTCAGAGCGCGTCATTGTGTAACGGACGATATCCGGCTCACCTTTAACAGAGTGATAAGCGAAAGAAGAACCTACGGGAAAGGCTGAATTAAATTGCGCAGCGCTCATGGTTTTCAGATATTCAGACATAATCATTTTCCTGAATTTGGCGTAAGCCAGCCCCTGCGGGTTTACGCCATGTTTAAAATAGATTTCAATAAAACTAATATTTAGCCAGCAGGTATCAGCGATTTAATATTCGCAAAATAGGGCTCAAGGTTTATTTCAACCACAGAGACATCCTTACAGTCGCGAGCAACCTCAACCGTACTGACGACCTTGCCACCACGTAAGAGCGAATTCGGCTGATAGATAAAGGTACTTCCCACCGGATAACGCTGGTTGAACTCTTTAGCCTTCATCAGGTACTCCCCAGCCACGATGAGCAGCATTCGCGCAGAATTCCAGTCGACGGGATGCCCAGAACCGCCCCGCAGTACCACGGGCAAACACCAGCGCTTTTCCCCATAATTCCGCCGCTCTTGAATATTCACCATTACGTTCGGCTCGAATCGCGCCGGTGGCGTAGCACCCGTAATTATTACGGGCCGCATTCTCTTTAATTTTTCCAGGCATGTCACACCCCCGCACCGGCAATATCAAGGGCTATAGGTCGATATTCATCAGTATCGCCAACACGTTCATATACCCGAATATATGAACGGCTGCCGACCACCTGGACTGCCTCACCAATCGCAAGCATAGCCTGCTGCCAGCGTTCATCTTCAATATCCAGGCGGCGGAGCGCCAGAACGCGCCCTGTGTTAATATTGCCTTCCTTATCGGTATCAAAGGCTTCATTAATCAGCGCCTTAATCTCCGGGCGAGCCCCCGTGGTCCAGTCTGCAAGGCAGTCATCAATAAGAGCCTTAGCCGTCTGTATGCGCTCATCCAGGGCGATTCGGTCCTGCATAGCACGCTGAATTTTGAAACGACCATCGAAGGAATAGAGCGTGACATTGCCCTTTTTACCGCCTTTCATGGCACCGTATTTCTCGGCGGAAAGGTCGATGAACGCCTGAATATCAGCAAAAGCACGGGTTTTCAGTTCGCTTAACGCGCTGGAAACCATGATTGCCTGTTCCACAAGCTCACCAACAAGCTGATCACGATCGCGATCGATATCTTTAATCAGGTTATGCGGAGTCAGTACGCCGCGAGCATCAACCCAGTAACCTGCAGGAGCCGGAGTGGTGGTGTATTGTTTTACGGTATTTTCAGTGGACATTGGATTTCCCCTTTTTATTGATTGCATTTAGAATTTTTTCGTTCACATGGCCAGCAAGACCATATCCCACAGTAGCCGCGACCTTCTGAGTCAGCTCGCTGTCTTTTTCATCTGGAACAACCTGGCACTCCACGCTGATACCGCGTGGAGCATCAGTTATGCTGATTACGACTTTTGCCACTTTTCTTCTCCTTCAGTGAATAGATTCTGACCATACGACACGACACCCGTCCTGGATGAATAATCCCTGACGGTATTTACCCGATTTCCCCTGTCCATACTCGATATAGCAGGCCTTACCGTTAGTCAGCATGTGATCGCAAATTGCATGCCGACGTATCCTGATGACCGGTTGACCTTCACGAACGACAACACCCTTGACCTGCACACCGCGAGCCTGGAGGGATACAACGACGGCTTCAGTACGGTACAACGCAGAGACCAGCGCATTACTACTGGAAGACAGAGACGACATATAACCCCCTTGAATCGCAGTTAATGGATCAACATTTCGGCAATCTGATTAACGATATGACCATTGACCGGCACATCATTCATCGTGCTGGTTCTAACAGCGCCGCGAAGTAACTTGAAGAGCCTGCGGGCATTACCTTTTGATGCACTGAACAGCGCCTTACTCAGGTCTTCATCCAGCCCATCGGGCAGGACGCTTTCGGCTATAACATCGATATCAGCGCCGGGCAGGCTGTTCCCGAGGTTGAGAGCAAACCCCACGCGGCTGTAGAGCTGCACCAGTTCCCCCCGTTTACCTTTCAGGTTCAGAATGAGGCGGGGCATACCCACCAGGACAATACCGATCCCCGTTTTATCGTGGATACGGCGGATAGACTCCAGTGCCCGTAAAGGCAGGTTTTCGGCTTCATCAATAATCAGAACCCGGCCTGAATCACGCAGCTTATTGATGCAGGCTTCGCTGAGCTCATGCATATTGCCGCGTGTGCTTAACCCCAACAGATTGCACAATTCTTCAAGCACTACGCGGGCGGTATATCCCGGGTCGGCTTCAATTAACAGCGCATCACGGTATTTAGAAATGTAGGCCTTGCAAATCATTGTCTTACCAAGACCCGCTTCACCGTAAAGCACGTTAATATCGCCCTCTACGTGCGCCATGCGGATTACGTCCATTGCCTTACGGGTGGTCGGTGTATCAACAAAACGAACCGAGATACGGGACGCGCGTTCTTTCTCATGCTGGCGATCGATAAAGCTGCGGATATCATTCTCCAGCGAAGAAATATCCCCCTCATATTTGTTGTTGAGGTACTGGCTGATAACAGCAGAGCTTTTACCAATTGCCCGTGCGACCTGGGTCTGATTCAGACCCTTCGCTTTCATTAATTCGACAAGTTCATTTTTAGCTGACATAATTAATTTCTCCGTTTTAGTAAATCAGCGGCCTGTGATGGCAGTCATATGGCCGCTTTTTTATTGCCCTGACTTCTTAACCATTCTTCACGCTCTGACTCGAACAGAAACACAGGTTCCCGTTCATCAATAACGCGCTCTGATTCTGACGGGATGAGTGCGCCAAAATCGGGATACATCTGTGCTTCAGGTAACAGACCCCGGCTCTCAGCCTCAATTTCATCACGCTGCTCGTCGATACGCTTCAGGCGGCGCTGGCGACGTTTTTCTGTCGCAATGTCCATCGCGCTGGTTGGCAGAGCGGCACGTTTATTACCGTTCCAGATTGCTGTGCAGACGTAGGTTCCGTCCATACGGCGGACAATCACAGCAGAAGGGTCATGGATGTCATAGGCAACTCGAACCTCTTCACCATCGACCTGAATCAGGTCCGCGCTGAAATACTGGTTATTCATAAGGTCAATCCAGCCACGCTGCGCGGTACGCCGCATTTCCGGCATAAAGGCTTCACGAAGCTCGATATCCGTCAGATACTCGATTTCATCGCCTTCGCTGGCCAGAACCTCACGACGGTATTGCGCGGGGGTCATATGAACACCGTTACGCTTTGGTAACTCACTGTGTTCATGCAGATTATTGTATTTGTCGACCTCCTCAGCGATTACTTCCAGCAGCATTTGCCATGAGGGCAGTTTACGCAGCGCATTACGCTGTACGCTCGTCAGTTCCCGGCCATTTTCCTGTGCTTTTATCGCTGACTGAATGGCCCGTCCGGTCATACGTACATGCTCGCGGTCGGCACCGTAGCCGTTGTATGTATCGAATTTATTGGCGATAGCGCGGGGGATAACGGCGTTGAGCCTCTCGATAATCCCGCGTGACTGCGGACGACCCGGAATACTTGTCGGGTGATCAATGCCCATGCGAGTAAAAATACCGGTAATATCCGCATCCAGCGTTTTGTTGGTTTCACCACCACCGTTATCTGAATAAACGAAAAGCGGCTTTCCGTGGAACTTCATGGCGTAACGATAGGCATCCGCAACCGCAATAACATTCTCTGAGAGCGCCAGACTCCAGCCCACCAGGAAACGAGTGCGGCCATCAATCACCAGTGTCAGTTCTGGTGTGAACGGCCGACCATGAACCGGGTGTGCCACTTTCATGTCCAGCGATTTACCATCCGCAATCCAGCAACCGTTTACGGGCATCTGTGACCAGTCACGTTTCTGATAAACCTCATAAGCCAGCGCCGCAGAGCCGCTGACACGACCACGGACACGCTCACGCTTTGGCAATTTTTCCATCGCCCGGCGAACGGCATCATAGGATGGGCATACCGCCAGCATCGCTGGCTGATCGGCATAAATAGCCTTCCATTCGTCCCGGAATGAACGCCATGCATCCACCAGAGACGGACCGGTAAGCTTTCGCCAGTGCGCCAGAAAATCCGGTAACCACTTAATTTGTTCCGGTTTACGCGCTTTAAGATGCCCGGGGGCCAGTAATGCAAGGCGTTCAATACCCGGCCGTGTCGAAAGATAAATCGACAACCACTCCTGAAGCGTTCTTTCCCCCACACCGCGACGGCTGGAGCCTTTACGGGCATTAGCGATATCGGCTGCGGCCTGGACACTCTCCGGTAAAGACCCTTTGCGTGACTCAGTTGCGACAAACGCAACAGCAGATGCACGCGACATACCGATATCACGAAGTCGCTCAACTTCTGCGGCCAGCAATGCACGTGCATTGGCGATTTGCTTCTGTCGTTCAGTAAGGCCAGAGACTTCGCGCTCCAGCAAAACCGGGCACTGGCGCAGCAACGTAAGTTCATCACGAGAAGTAGTGACCTCACGCTTCGGCATAGCAGGTGTAGATGCACAACCGCTTTGCTTAAGCACCTCGCGGTAATGGCGGGCTTTGACTATTTC
>NZ_JBSPEI010000035.1:0-15859 GCF_055796175.1 Pseudocitrobacter sp. 2023LY-00077
CAGGCTGCTGAGGATAAAAGCCAGGGGATACCGAAACCGGGAGCGCTTTAAACTGGGGGTGATGTTCCACTACGGAAAGCTGAATATGGCGTTCTGAGCCTTCCCACCATGATCGGGGAAGACCCATAAACATACAGTGATTGCATGGAGAAGAAGAGATGCAACGGCAGTATCACCACCCGCTGGAAGATGGATTTGCAGAACGAATACACACGCCGGGAGGCGTCAGATCCCTTGTCGAGGACTCGCGACTCATGATTCTACTCCGCGAGTTAGACAAAGACGGGTTTAACGTCGATGGGCCAATGGCAGAGCTCGCTGCTCTGGTGAACTACGTAACAAGCTCTCAGGTTTCTATGAAGGACCTGCAAACGCATCTGGATTACTGTGTGGAACGATTGAAGCAGGAAACAACATAAACAAAAGGCCGCTTTCGCGGCCTTGTGACATGTCACATTACCTGTAGTTTATAAACTATCGCCACCAGAAGAACGAAGGTCGCAAAGTAAACGACCTTCGAAGAAGTTTCCCCAAGCCACCCTTTCCTGATAGCGAAAATTATTGCCCATAGATAGGCGGTTCCGAAGGCCACAACAACAGAAAACCAGAGCAGCATCAGACCAATTTTCAATAATATTTCCATCATTGCCCAACCGCTTTGCCAAGATCAGGAGCTCTACGCGGCGCTGTTTGACCTGGCTCCCACCAGCTTGTTGTGTTGAATTCCCGCTGTGCGCGGTCCCTAACTCTGTCGTTGTACCCAGGGTTTGCCATCTCCTGAAGTTGTTGCAGGATCAGGTGATTGGTTATGGCTTTTGCATACCAGAGGTTTGCGAATGGAGTAATCATGCGGGCGGTCTTTAGTGCGTCGGCACCGAAGGATGTTTCTTCACCCTGCATAGCCTTCTGCGGGTTCGTGATCAGCAGTTTGGTTAACTGCTCTGCAAAGCTGAGCACCGGGCCTCCTATTGTGGCCGCGATACTGGAGCCATATTGTGTATGGTCCTGGAAAAGGAAATCGCCGTAGATCCCGAATGAACCGCCTTTAAGCAGTGCCTGTACCCAAGTGGTTGGTTTTGTCATATCCAGCGGGTCATTACCGGTCAGCAGGCTGTTCATCTGGTTTGCGAACATACCTGCCAGAGTGGTGCCAGCAATATAAGACGCAAGGAATTTGATGGAAGGAACCGCATCGAGATCATTTGCCCTATTGACCAACTGACGGAATCCAGCGAACGGCGTAGTTTTGAAGAGCATGAAGCTCTTAATTAGCTGCCCTGCATCGTCGCGGGCGTAGGTGTCAAGACCTGTGGCGGTCGTTACGGCGCTGGTCATCTCGCCATGTGTGATACCAAGAAGCTTCTGTGCGGCTTCAGCGCGGGCGTTGCGAACCATGCGCGTGATGGTCTGCTCTGCTTCTGCGTCGAATGCTTCTTTCATTCGCTTAAGGCGTTCTGGTGGTAAATCGCCAATAGCTTCCAGCGCCGCTTCACTCCCGGCGCGAACCTGCGCAATACGGTCTGCCATGATGCCGGTGAGCACGTCATCTGGCACGGCGTAGATCGCATCAGGCGTCATGCCAAAGTGACCAGCGGTAGTCATCGGCTGGAGGTCTGCCGCCGCCATGATGGCCCAGTCCTCATTACTCCATCCCTTATTTGCCAGGATGGTTTTATCAGAACCTTTCACTTCGTCCAGCGTTTTAAATTTTCGAGTCAGTTCACCAATATTTTTGTACATCAGAAGGCCAAAAGATGCTTTGTTTGCGCGGTCCATTGCGATAAGCCCTGACCACTTAAGCGTTTTCTCTGCAAACCAGCCAGTGATGCCGCGGGACAGGTCGAATCCACCCATCTTTGATACGACAGCTGCATGTGAATCCACCAGCAGGCCGAGCTCTGCGTTGGCACGCTTGGCATCTCCGCTGAACAGATTTTTGATAGTGTTAGATGACAGTCGCATGCCGTCGCGAGTGAAGCCAAGCGCCTGGGCATTAGCGCGCATGATAGCCTGGTCGCTGGTTGCCGTCAGTACACTGGTACCGAGCATGGCGCTGGTCATCAGGTTGCGCAGGCCACCGACAGCAGATGTGAATACGCTGGACGATGCAGCACCGTTTAGACCAGCCATAGAGTTAAACATGCGTTCAACCATCTGGCGTTCGTCGTTCATCTTTCCAACTGGTTTTCCGCCGGTAACGGAACGCTGATACACACGATCAAGTACCAGGGAAAAGTTACGGGATGCGTCCGGGCCGAAGGCTTTAACGACACCAAGATCACGAGAAGATGCTTGAAGGTGCGACATCATTACGCCTGCCACAGGCTGCTGGGTGTAGCGCTCCATGTAGGCGAAGTGGGACTGCGCATCCTTGAACGCCATCACCCTGCTCTGTGAACCACGGTTCTTTATCCCTCCGGTACCCATGAAAGCGCCTGGGTCGATTTTGTTGGCCCCGTCGGTAGCCTTTGTTTCAAAGATCGCTTCCAGCGCCTGGCGATACTCGATGTCATTCATCGGGCTGCCGTCCAGATTAACGTAGTTACTGCGATCCTGCGTGTTGTAAACGTCATCAACCCACGCCTGGCGGGCAAACTCAATCGGCGGCTGGCGGCCTGAAAGGCGCGCTTTAGCCTGCTCTGCCACCGGCAATGATGCCAGCCATTCATCGCGCCCTGCGTTGCGAATAAAATCAGCGTCGTCCACATACGGCAGATGCCAGTCGTCTCGCAGGCCGATATCAAACCCGTTGTCGTTCATTTCCTGCCGGGCCCGGCTGGTGACGTCATTCCATACCTGCGCAATTTTCTTAGCCTGTGGGTTTCCGGTATCCTCGCCGTAAAGCTCTTTAAGGATCTGGAACTGTGCAGACTTTGCCGCCTGCTGGTCGAACAGACTACGGAAACGCTGCTCTCCCAGCGCCTTGCTCTGCTCAAAGAATTTTCGGACATCATCACCTGCCTTGAGCAGTTCAGCGCTGAGCTGGCGGGACCAGTCCTGATATGCGCCTGTCGCCAGTTCCTCCGCAGAGGTAACGGCTATATCCTTTCCGTCAGTTGTGCGCCGTCCGGCAAAGATAAACTGCTGCAAATTGGCGGGTGTTTGTTGCTCTGGCGGGATATTAGTGTCAAGAGTATCTGTAACCCTGCTGATGGCTATCGCGTTCTGAGCGACGCGCTGACGCTTCTTGTAGACGTCATGCACAACGCGCTGGCGAACAAGATCTGCAGCCTCCATGTACGTCTGCGCATCCGGAATGCCAGTCTTGCCTTCCCTGGCATTTTTTTTATGCACCTGGCGCACGGCTTCTTTGATACGATCCTCAATACCTTTCAGCTCGTC
This sequence comes from Pseudocitrobacter sp. 2023LY-00077, assembly GCF_055796175.1. Lineage (NCBI taxonomy): Bacteria > Pseudomonadati > Pseudomonadota > Gammaproteobacteria > Enterobacterales > Enterobacteriaceae > Pseudocitrobacter > Pseudocitrobacter sp. 2023LY-00077. The sequence continues at coordinate 3,343 of NZ_JBSPEI010000035.1, forward strand.
AGCCTTTGGCTGGCGGCCCAGTGTCTGCGCAATTGCTTCAACACATACCTGTTTCATTATGGGTTCCTCAGGAAACACGCGGCGGCTACTGAATACACTTTCGATTCTTTCTGCACGGTCTGGATTTGCTCATCAAATTCAGCCAGAACATCTGAGAGTTTCGCAGGCTGCCCGGTGTCGGGGTGCGTAATTGTCAGCTCCGGATTGGTGGTCGCCATATCGCGCGCCGCCATCAGGTCGTAACTGTTCGATGAAATCGCTTGGCCTGTATCTGGATCGACACTGACCTTCCCACCAGCTTCGTCTGCTACCGTGAATGCACTTTCGGCACGCGGCGCCGGAGCTTCTCCAGCCAGTTCTGACGGCGTTTCATACCTGACACCATTCTCTTCGAAAACCTGCTGCATTGCATGGTACTGCTCATTTGCAGATTCCAGCATGCCAGGCCTGGCGGGACCATCCAGCCCGCGCGCCATCATCCCTACGTTCACCGGCTGCCCGTCATTAAGCTGTCTGTACGCTTCGTCCATGGCTGCCACATGGCTGCTAATGCTCTCGTTGCTGGCGTGCAGCACCGGGGAGGATTCCAGATCGTAATAGAGCCCCTCATTCAGCGTATGGGCAGCATCGATGTCGCTTGGTTTAATGGCAGGAGCATCTGTCGCGGCGTCCGATTCCGTAACAGGTACCCGAGAATCAGATCGCTCTGGTGCACCAGGAGCATCCGTTACTGGTACTGGTTCTGTTAATGAGGAAGTTTCTGCTGCTGCCTCGAAAGCCGGTGCGCCATCCGGCACGCTTTGCACTTCAGCCGCCGGGAGCGGAGCTTCAGTCTCTGACGGTGGCGGCACGTCAGCATTTCTCGCGGCAAGGTGATGGGCACCACCAAAGGCACCACCCAGCACCGCATCCACCAGCATCGCCTGTCCGTCGAATACCCGGTACTGTTTCGCCATCTCCGCGTAGCCTTTTTCCTCCAGAGTTTCTCCGACGGAGTAACGGTTAAGGCCGCCGAACCCGGTATTGATTGCGACACCGGAAGCAATACGCGTTGCCAGCGTGGTGCCAACAGCAGCAGGTAAAGCCATGCCCGCCGCATTAAAAAGGCTCTGCTGCGTTGCCAGGTTGCGCGCCGCCGACTCGTCAACCCCCTTCCCTTTGAAATCCTGATACGACTGCTCATACGTCGAGCTGAAAGCTGTTGCTGCGCCGACAGTCGGGCCGCCAACAATAGTCGCGCCAATGGCCGGAACAAACTGACCGAGACCGTAAAGCACCTCAGCTGCTGTTCCCTGGCTCCCGGCATCCGGCTTCACGTATCCGCGAGCATCCTGTAACTGTTTACCAATCGTATCGTACGTTTCATTCAGTGTTTTATCGGCATCAGGAAACATCACCCGGAATATATTTACCGTCGGTGCCACGTTCGCGGTGAATGCCGGGTCGCTGATCAGGCGCTTACTGAATCCGACAGCTGATTGCGCCAGTCCGATAGTGCCTTCCGCCACGCCGCGCGCTGGTGCAGAAATTGAACCCTGGAATAACGTAGGCTCGTAATCTTCAGGGCGCGCCGGGTTGGATGCTGTTTTATCATCAGTCCATGCCTGGCCTTCCGGCGCAAGAGAAAATACATCAGCCATTATTCAACCCTCACGACAATAGCTTCATTGGTTTTCGGATCCGTTGCCCAGCGCCCGCTGCCGCTCACCAGACGATACTGGTTGTTGCCGATGTTGACGGGAGTAAAGTTTGAAGCCGCGTTGACGTTAAGCCCGGCATCCTTCAGCGCCTGCTGAGCAGATACGGTGTAGCGGTCTTTGAAAGTGGATTTATCCATGCCGAACGGCATTACGACATCACCACCATTAAATCCTTTGTACACCCCGCCAGTGGCGTACTGTGCTGCCTTCTCCACTACATCGGAGTTGGCTGCATCTGTTCGCGTCATGGAAGCATCACCGGACTGATAGGCGATACCGGCGTAAGCAGCTTTGAAAAGGTTGTAACTGAGCTGGCGGGCCTGCGGGTTATTCGCAAACGAATTGCCTACCTGGTCATCAAAGGCGCGCTTGAGTTTGTCCTCACTCGGTAGTTGGACCGGAGTAATACCAGCATCTTTCATAGCTTTCGTTGGGTTAAGCAGTTGGTCACCAGCCAGCACCACCTTAGACACGTCATACTTGTTCATGGTCGGCTTGTAACCGATGAACTGACTGTAAGCTATTGATGGTTTTGTGTTGTCGTACTGGTTATCCGGCGTGCCAAGCAGCAATGCAGAATATGCTGTGGCTGCGTTGTTAGGTGCAATGGCTGAGGCTACCTGGCGCATCGCCGGTGCGGAAAGCGTTTCACCCATGCTCTGCAACAGACCGATTGTCTGGTTTACATCTTTTGTGCCGCGCACCTGCTCAGACAACGCTGCCGCCTCCTCACTGGAAAGGATAGGCGCATTGATACCGAGTTCGCGAAGGCTTTCCTGAGATGAGAAACGATTGGCAACTTCTGCCGTGATGTCGTTCGGATTGTTACTCGAAAGTGGCTTGTATGCACCGATCTCCACTGCTGCATTGAACGGGTTATTCTGGCGCTGGCTGATAACCTTCGTGGCCGCTGCCGATACCTGATCGAACAATTCAGCTCGGGAAGCATAGCCCTCGCCTGTTTCCTCTGTCCCTGGCTTCAGTTGGTTAACGTATGCAGTGATGCTGCTGGTCGGCATGTTGCGGAATGAACCGATGTACTGCCCGGCGATCTGCGTATTTCGGAACTCGGTATAGCGAGCGTTCCCATCGCGCACACCATAGGCCGCGAGGAAATCTGTCTGCGTTGGTGCGTTCGGGAAATCCACACCGCGCATGTATGCCGCGCTGGCATCGCGCACCAGGCTGTCGATGCTGGTTCGGTATTCTGCCTGCTGCTGTTTACGGATCTGATCCGCCTGACGGAGGAATGTGGCCTGCGCTTCAGGAGATGCCGCGTCGAATGCCGCGTTGCCAGTGTAGCGCTTGGTGCTGGTAGGCAACTGTGACAAGCCAATAGCCGCGCTAACACCAGTAGCAAGCTGCTGATCACTGTACGGCTGGCTGCCGTTCTCATGCTGAATGATTGAAGCACAAAGAGCTTTAAGTGTGTCAGGGTTTGACGCATCGAGTTGCTGATCAGGCGTTACGCCGAGCTGCGCACAAACAGCCTGTATGTAAGCATCAGTATTGTTATTATCCGACGGAGGAGCCCACCGGTTAATGATATCGCTGACGGTATCAATTCCCTGACGCTGGTAAGACAGCAGGTTTCGGCCCAGCGCGCGAATACCATGCTCAGGCGTTTCAAACTTCGCAAAGCGACCATCATCACCTGTCTGGCCAACCCATGGATTCGTTTTGCTGTACTCGAGGTTGCCGGGGTTGTTGTTACGGATACCGCGTGCATCACCTGAATTAACACCATCTGATACCGCTCGGCGTGAACCAGAAGCGGTGTCGCTCAGTTCGCCGTTACTCTGAATGAACTCGACAGAATTGTTTGCAGCCCACTGGGAGAGAGATGCATCAGCAACCTTCTCTTTGAATTCGGTTTTCTTCGCCTGAATCTGTTCAGGGCTCCAGCCATGCGCGGTGCCATAAGTCTCGATCTGCTGGAAGGTCTGCTGGTTGTAAAGCACATAGTTCGCATTGTCGCCATATGCTGACGCCGCCAGCTTGCCATTGTTCGCCAGTGTCGCCTGAAATTGCCCTTCTTCGTAGGCATTAAGTTGGCTTATCTCATGGCGCCCGGCCTGTGAGGTGAACTGAATACGTTGCTGCTGCGCCTGCTGCATGAAACCTGCGCGGGCACCTTCTGGCAGAGTCATCGCTATCTGTTCGGCCTGCGCATCGAACTGCTGAGTGTATTCCTGGCCTTTACCGAGGGCATTCTTACCCTGCATATTGAGCAAGCCGGTATTAGGGTTTGTCAGCAGATCAGTGGAAACCTGACTCAACTGCAATGACGCATCCTGTGCCTGGGCAACGTCTGCACGCTGCTTTGCCTGCGCAAACACATCAATAGCTTTTGGCGCAACCTGCGCAATGACATCGCCGAGATTCGGTTGCTCAAATGCTTGCAAACCAGGTGACTGGAATCCTCTACTCTCGACCTGACGACCGGTGACCGTTGGAACCGTTGGCATTTTAATTTCTCCTTAACGACCGGTTGGCGTGCCAATGGCTGCGCTGATTGGAGCCGCTTTTTGGGAGAACATCGACCCTCCGCCGCCCATCTGGTACGAACCATAAGCCTGCAATGGTGTCGTCAAAAGGGTTGTCATCGCCCCCATATTTCCCTGCTTGCGAGCAGATACCGCCTGCGCTTGGTAATTCGCTGATTGCACCTGATAGCCGTATGCCTCACGCTGGGCGTTATTTACTGTTGTCAGAGCGTCCAGGGTACCGAACTGGGCGGTATCGCCGAAAATATCCAGCGCACTTCCCGAAGATAGTTCAGCACCTGTAGCCCCCATAGTGGCGTTCTGCGTCCCTGCTGCCTGCCGGTTACGGCGGCGCACCTCATCGGCCTGGGCGTTACCACGGTTAATCGAGTCCTGCGCCTGCGCTTCAGCCACATCTGCATTCTGCTCTGCGACAGCGGCGGAATACTTTCCTGTCTGGTACTGGTTGTAAGCTGACAGCGCGCCAGCAGCAAGCGTCGCACCGGCTAAAATTGTGGTGGGTTCACACATTACTTTCTCTCCATGTGGAAGCGGTGAAACAGAAGGCCGTGAGCGCCATATGGCTGTGGTTCTTCAATAGTGAACCCAAGCCAGTTCAACCAGATGCGCGCGGTGTTATTGCGGGCATCAACATAGTTTTCAAGATACGGATAAACTGACAGCATTGCATTGACCACTTTCCCGCATCGACGCAGGAAGGTGCGCTGGTATTTCTCCAGCGCATCAGTGCCCACCAGCCACGGGATTCCGTTACCGCCGATCATCGATGCCGGGGCCACTCCGAAGATGGTTACTACCTCATCATTAATCAGCCCGGCGCAGCAGAATGTCGATGTCCGCAACCCTGTTTCGAGAACGCGGCGCGGGCTCCACCCGTTTGTTGCCAGGAATTCATCAACATCAGCCTGGCGAACATTCGGGAGCATGGCTTCGATATGTTCCTGGGTTGCCGGTACGATCTGAGCTTTAATCATCATAATCCCCCGACCGTCATGCGAGGCAGGACCGCCAGAACAGAAAGCGGCAATGGGTCGAGTTGACGCACTTTAACGCGACCGTTCTTATCCCAGTTGCTGTCAAGCTTAACTTCCACCTTCCCGGTAGCGTCATCAACCGGATCGTCGTAGAACTCAAACTCTCGCTGAGGATATTCGTACCAATCACCGCCCGGCGTGGTTGCCCAAATTCCCCGGCTGGCATTGACCACCATCGTGACAGATGGAATGACCTGCTTTTTATCCAGTAGCGTTTCCTGACCGTTGATGTTGATGTCCAGCGTTTCGAATTCAGCCGTGATCGGCAGTCCGATATGCACAACTGCGCCAGGCGATTCCAGCGTGACAGCACCGGCTGTTACAGTTTTCTGCGGCTCAACGCTGGCGTCTGAGAGGATGTTGACTGTCTGTCCTTCAAGGTGCGACAGGCCGCTGAAAGTCTGGCGGGCCATTTGCCAGTTAGTTGTGGCAGAAGTACGCAGTACAGCAGGTACGTTACGGTTAAAGCGCACGACCACCGCCGTGGTGCTGGTTATGGAGATGACGTCTCCGCGCAGTTCTTTCGCCACTTCATCGCCGGTATCTGGATCCGTCTCTGAGTACGGGAACTGGATCTGAGCGCCAACATCCGCACTGACAAAGTAAGCCCCACCGCTTATCGTCACCGGGTAGTCGACCTGATAACTCCAGTCACCGCTGCCGCCGCTGATGGTCATAGTACGTGTTGAGGTATTGCGACCGTCATAACTCAGTCCGCAATCGACAAAGAACGCATCTTCATCATTGGTAAATAGACGACTAGACAGGCGCTCTATGTAACGTTTCGTCTGTCCGTTGATGGTACGGTTAACCACAAAGTAAACAGCGTCTTCGCTTCCTTCGCTGATGGAGCATGTACTTTCGTATTTACCGGTGCTGGATTGCGGCGCCCAGGCGAACACCTGCTGATCACGTAGATAGGTCAGAACCAGCAATTTCCCGTCGTCACGAATGCAGAATGCGCTGCTGTACGGCACGATGCAGAATGACCAGTCGACAATGCTGCGCTTCTGGAAAAGGTGGTTTGCCAGTATAGTCAGGTCAGTGCCATGGTACCCGTCGACGTCGAAGGAGTAAGCCAAATCACGGACCACACTTCCCTTCTCCTGGATGAACAGCGCGATGTTTGCCACTGAGATCGGCGGCACGTTGCTGGAGCCGTTATTTCCCTGAGAACTGAACGAGAAGGCCGACGGCGTGAGAACCTTATTCTGGTCTCCGGATATCGTATATTCACCGCCTGACGTCAGCGCGACCAGGTTTCCGACGTCGATAAGGTGGCGGATCTCATTCACCTGTCGCCCGGCGTAGGTGTAGATAATGCGATCATCATCCTGAATAGGATTGTTCTTCCCGAAGTCTTTATAGTCGCCAGTTCTGCTGGCCCATATGGTTTGCGGGTACGCGGTGGATGCGGCGAAATACAGGCGCTGCTGATAGTAAACGACCGTGCTCGGATAGCCGTTGACGCTATTCCAAGCATAACGTCCCCATTTATAGCTGCTGTTAGCAGATCCAACGACCTGAGAAGGGATATAACTGATCACTGTTGCCGTTGCAGTCAGGCCATCTGAGCCAACCGCTGTGATGCGAACTAAACCGAAACCGCTGTGCAGGTACTCCCACTGAATCCCGGTATCACCACCCCATCCATCCCAGGACATTCCTTCAGTATGGGAAGGACGAAGCGTACCTGTCTTACCAGAAGTATTTGCCCGGTAGTAGTTGCTGTCTGCCCGGCGCACATCGTTGATAGCGGTGTCTTTACTGGTCTCCCAGACGGGGACAGAATCAACCGCAGGCTGTTCGAGGTAGAACAATTTACCGACCTGCTCAGCGCCGAAGATGGCAGAGCTCGCCGTCAACGTGACGGTGCTAGTGCTGGCGCTAGCGTACACCTTGATCGTCTCGTCAACATTGATGTCTTCGAAGGGGCCGTTTTTGGTGGTGACGTCGACGATCTGCCAACTATCATGCGCGTAACGGCGCAATTCTTTCGGTGGATATGATGGATGAACCAGCGTAAGCACGTCGGCGCTTTGCGTGAATTTGATGCGGAACAGGTCAGTCTCAGCATAAGGCATAGCCAGTTCGTAGATCACATTGCTACTGTTCAGCACGTATGCGCCGTCTTTGATAACGCGCATGTAGTTGTGACCAAACTCCAGTGCATAGGTCTGAACTGTCGAGAACTGGAAAGGAATAAGGCGACATTTACGGGTAGGGTATTTGGTTTCGCCGACGAAGCGCGTGCCCGGTCGATTCTCCACCCCGCCATATTGCCGAACGATAAAGTTGTCACACTTACGCAGCGCCACCTGATACTTTGACATATCGATGCGCCCGTAAAGCGACGGGCCAATCTCACCACCGGCAAAACTCGGCTGGATCCAACTGAAAGCCATTATGACAACCTCGCTGCGGTGAACTCGTCCATAGGCGGCTGCGGCTCCTGCGACTCATTCTGGCTGTGCGAGCCAGCACTAAGGATAACGCTGCGGTACATGGTCAGGGCGTTGTTTCCGAGATCTGCGCTTCCGGTTAGCGGCATGTTGATGGCAGCAGCCAGACGCCACGACAGCGCCTCCATGAAGATGGCATCGAACATGTTTACGTCGGTAACGCGCGCAATGTACTTCAGCCATGCGGCTGGCTGGTCGGTGTAGATCAGCTTTCCGGTGCCGTCGGTATCTGCCCCAACCTCATAATTGATGCGCATGGCAGCCGTCGGATTACGGATGCCGGGCACCATAATTTCGGTGATTCGCAGGCAGTCAGTCGGATACTGGTAGGAATAAGCCCAGTCCGGCGGCGGATTGTTGGTATCGGCCAGAGCCACTCGCTTAGTGGCAAAGTTCCAGTCGAAGTCCGCCAGTGCTGCATCTCGGCACGCATCGAAATGCAGTGAGCACTGAGACGCCTCTTTGCTCGCCTCATTCAGACTGTTAATGCTGCGGCTATTTCCGATGTTGCTCAGCGCGCGGTTGCAGATCTCGATAACGGAGGCCATTAATCATCCTCCCCACCGTAGAGAGTTTGCGCGGCAGTCTTTGGCTGATCGCCGGAAACTGGGCTAAGTGCCATATCAGTGATCTGAAGGCTGGCGTTATGCTGCATGCCATCTTCTGTATCGCGGGTGGAAGTTGAACGAATGATGGCCTTGGCGGTGATCATCACTTCAGTTCCTGCGGATTGCGGCGTTGCTTTAAGCTTGGTGAGCGTCTCGTTGTTCAACTCTATGCAAAGGCCCCACGGATAATCATCACGAGTCTGGGTTTTACCATCCTCATCCTGATATGTGTCGGTGCCGGTTTTGAGGTTTACCAGATCCATAACGGACTCCTGCAATAAAGGGGCCGAAGCCCCTTGTTTTATTAGCGAGGCTTAGACGCCCAGTTCTGCGCGCTTATCTGCGATCTTCTCGCGGAGTGTTTCAGCTTTAGCATTGTGGTGAGGTTTCTCGTTGAATAGCGCTTCATACTCTTCGCGGAGCTTGTCCAGTTCATCACTGCCTTCACCAACATTATTCAGCGGTTCCAGCGCGGTGATTTCCCCATCAAAGCCACCTTTGTGCTTGGCCTTTGCTTTCGCAGCCTTCGCCGCATTATTCAGCGGTTCCAGCGCGGTGCCTGGCTCTCCGTCATATTCAACCTCTGAACCTTCCGGCCAGAGATTATTATGAATATGGGATAGGCGCAGGACGCGGTATTTTGCTTTTTCACCTGACATCTATATCCCCTTAGCCAGTCACTTTTGAACGAATCGGGTAGTAAGGAGTGTTGTTGTCAACATCCAGATTAATGCCCGAAGTGAACGCGCCAGCAGTCAACGGCCCCGTACCCACTGAATAGTTCACACGCAGATAACGCTGAACACCGGCGGGAACCTTCGTTGAGAACAGACGTTTTCCAGCGGTCAATGCCGCCAGAGCCAGAGCACCGCTATCGTAGATAGTGGTCCAGGTAGAGTTGTCCGGGCTGGTCTGCAACTGAACGTTCAGGGTTGCGGCACCTGCTGCGGTTGCAGTGGTATTCACGTTAGCCCAGAACTCAAGAGGATAACCGACACCGATATCGCGGCGAGTGCCGTCGATAGGACCGAGATCGATAACATCAGTAGAAGCGCCGCCAGCAGTAATCGCCTGCGCTTCGGAGAACATCAACAGTTTGTCGAGGATCATTTTCTTTCTCCATTCATGGGCCGGTTAAGGCCCATCAGTTAATGACAGGCGTTAAACAACGCGCGCTTCTGTTTCCAGAATTGCGTCAGTTTCACGAATTGGGATGCCACGGAATGCAGTCCACCATTCGCCTTCTGTCTCTTTTACTGACAGAGCCAGAGAGGCTTTGTCCAGAGACTGGAGGTCGAGGGCCTGGGCAACGGTGCGATTCATATAGAAAGCCGCGCGCCCCATCTTCAGGTTAGGAACGCGGTGCAGCGCTTTAACCATCTGCGTAACGAGATTTGCAGCAGAAGCAGGAACAGACAGATCACTCACATCGATGTTCGCGATACGAACAACGTAACGCCAGTCGCGAAGTGCCAGGCCGTTATCCCACTTATAATGCGTGCGATAGCCCTGATATTTTCCACCGGCAGCATCGATAAGCGTCTGCTCGCCAAGGTTCTGAGTTTGCAACCCTGCCTTCTGTCCTTTAGGGAAGATGCCGTGAACGGTGTTTTCACCCCACACCACCAGCCAAACAGAGGTGTTATCAGTGCCAGTACCGCCTGCATCGATAATGTTCTGCCCGTTACCAGCGGATTTACTGGAGTAACGGGAAGACAGCCCCATGAACTGCTGCGGGTTAACGCTGGTATCACCATAGAACAGAGTCTGCGCCATCTGCTGGTTCATGCCTTCGATGAATGCACGGTCTTCAGACAGACGGAATTCTGCTGTGTTACCGTTCAGGTCAGCCAGGGATTTATCAACTTCTGCATAGGTTTCCAGCATCCCACAGGAGTCGGTTACCTGTACGGTGGTGGATTTGCTTGGCTGTACACCGTAGTTAAGCAAGCGCCATGTAGCAGATGGAAGGCCGGAACGCACGGTAGTGCGGTGACCTGTAGGAAGGTTACCCTCTACGAACATCATGTCCGTAAGGATTTCGTTAGTCTGGGAAAGAAGTTCGACAATCTTGTCTACCTTCCCGTTTGGATCAGTACGCTTAGCCCAGTCAGCCAGCGTCAGCGCATTTACGCCTTTAACAGCCATGGTTATATCCTCTCTTATTAGCCATAAAGCACTTCGGCCGCACTACGCTGGCCTTGATTACTGCCATCGACCATGCCGTCTTCCGACATGGCTTTACCGATTTTCACGAACGTCTTAACCAGTTCCGGGTGATTACCAAGACCGGTTGAGTCCAGATATTCTTTCAGAGCAGGGCCGCCGAACTGGTCCAGAGCACGCTGCGCAGCGCTGAGATTCGCGGTCAGTTTGTCCCCGCCGATCTCCTTGTCTGCCTTCACGCTTGCTGCCCAGTCCTCGGTCTGCTTCTGCCAGGCGTCTGCCTGACGCTGCTGCACACCGGCCAGAATTTTTGGATATGCATCAACCAGCTTTTGTGCCTGTTCATTGGTCAGGTTCAGATCGCGGGCAACAGGCTCGAAGTCCTTCAGCGCTTCGGTATCCAGATCAACGCCTTCAGCGGCTTTGAAGTCGTACTTCTCTGGCGCGCCTTCTAGCTTTTCATCCTTCTTGCCTTCCTGCTTTCCTTCACCATCAGGCTTATCGCCGTCTTTGTTTTCACCTTCTGGCTTCTGGTCGTTTTGTTTACCATCCTCTTCATTTCCTGGTTGCTGATCACCGCCAGCCGGATCAGATCCTTCTGTAGTTGCAGGTTCAGTTGATGCAGGAGTTTGAGTCGCTCCACCGCCTGCTCCTGACGCATCAGCGCCAACTTCTTCATTCATCAGAACGGAGTGGAATAGCTTTCGAAAAAGTGCATTACCCATGTTCACTACCCTTAAACGATGGTTAAGCCAGTCACGACGCCACCAGCAACGGTGTATGTGACTGGACGGTTAACAGTGCCAATCGCGAGGATGGCGTTATTTGTTACTGGCACGCTTGCCTGTACCGAGGCATTAGCCACCGGCGCGATAGTTGCGGCGAGCTTAACGTTTGAAATTACACCTGCTGCGATGGTCGCCGGGTGAGTGCCAGCGATTGCAGTGCCTACTGAGTTCTGCATGGTTACGGCGTCGCCGTTGTCGATCATCGCGGTAGTCGCTGGAAGGTTGATTCCGGTAAGCACGCCGGCAGCAGTAACAACTGAGGTTCCAGAATGGCTATTAGCACCAGCACTGTTACGTACAGCCACGGCGACAGCGTTGCTCAGAGCGGTATAACTGGCGGCCAATTTGAAACGGGAAAGAATTCCGGTTGCCACAACTGGTGTTACAGTCGTGTTCTGGTTGGTGGTGCCGTCAGATCCGTATAACGGATACGTAGAACTATCAATTACGACCGCCTGATTTGATGGAAGTGTGCCTTCAGAACCCTGAATCATGGACTGGTAGAAGTCCCACCCATCTGTGTTTCGCTCCACAACCACATCGTTAAATGGTTGCCATCCTGCTGAAATAAGCGCAGGCATGACTTGCTCAAGCTCACCAAGGCTGGATGCATGGACGTATTTGATCGCGGTAATCACTTAGTTTCCCCCTGGGCCTCTTCGGCCATGGTCAGATACTGTTCCGGGCAGTTCCCCATTACACGCATGAATAACTCAAGCGCCAGATTCCGCTGCCCTTCGTTGAATGCCATAGCCAGAGCATCCATAGGAGGGATGGCAGAAAATACCCGGCCACGCTCAAGCACAGACCAGACTACGCGGCGACCCTGTTCGCTACCCATGACGAACTGGATATCCTCAATATCTCGTTGAGCCAAAAGCTGCTGTTTAGCCTCCAGTTCTGCCTTGCTGTCATCTTCGTAATCCGTCATTGCTGAGGTGCTCCTGCTGCGTTAGTGATGGCAGTAAGCGCACTTGGATCTGTTGTTTGCGTCTCGCTAAGAGTTTTCGCACCCTGCGTGACAGCCTGACCCATTGCCAGTGCCTGTTGCGCGCGCTGCTGTTGTGCACGGTCTTCACGAATGCCCTGCACTTGCTCTTGCGGAACGATGACAGTTGGCGATACGTGTAGCGCGGCGATTTTTTTTGCACCAAAACGCGCTGGATTTTGCACTCCAACAGAAGCCCAAAAACCTGCATTATGCACTGTGCAAAATTAATCGCCGCTGACCTTATCACCCCAAACTTGCATC
>NZ_JBSPEI010000036.1:0-5381 GCF_055796175.1 Pseudocitrobacter sp. 2023LY-00077
CGGCGGGTTTTTTTTCGCCTGGAGAAATGTGATGGCAACATTACGTGAATTGATTATTAAAATTTCCGCTAACTCGCAATCATTCCAGACGGAAATTTCCCGCGCCTCACGAATGGGGCAGGATTATTACCGCACTATGCAGAATGGTGGTCGGCAGGCCGCTGCTGCTGCCAGAGAGAGCGAAAGGGCGCTCTCTGATTTGACTGCCGGATTTGCATCTGCTGGAAGGGCTGCCGCCGCAGCTACGGCAGCTTTTGCAACGGGTAAAATTGTGCAGATTGCTGATGAGTGGAACTCCGTAAACGCTCGCCTTAAACAGGCATCATCTTCTGCTGATGATTTTGCCGCTTCACAGCGTCAGTTAATGGAAATCAGCCAAAGAACCGGCACGGCATTTTCAGATAACGCAAACCTTTTTTCCCGCGCAGCAGCCTCAATGCGCGAGTACGGTTATAGCTCTGACGAAGTTCTGAAAATTACAGAAGCTGTCTCTACCGGCCTCAAACTTTCTGGGGCTAACACCCAGGAAGCGAGTTCTGTTATCACTCAATTCAGCCAGGCGCTCGCACAAGGCGTTCTTCGTGGTGAAGAATTTAATGCCGTTAACGAAGCCGGTGATCGGGTAATCCGCGCTCTGGCTGCGGGAATGGGTGTAGCCCGTAAAGACCTCAAGAGCATGGCTGACCAGGGACAGCTTACGATCGATAAGGTTGTCCCAGCTTTAATGAGCCAGTTAGGAGCATTGCAGGGCGAATTTGCCAGCATGCCACAAACGGTTTCTGGATCCCTTCAAAAAGTAACTAACTCATTCATGGCCTGGGTGGGCGGTGTAAACCAGGCAACCGGTGCTACTGATGCGTTGTCTGGCGGATTGGATAATGTTGCCCAGACGCTTGATTCTTTTACTTCATCAGCAGTGAGCGGCGCGCTTAGTGACGTTGCTGACAATATGTCAACAATTACAACAGTCGCTGGGGCGCTTGTTGGCGTGGGACTGGCACGCTACCTAAGCGGAGTTGTAACCAGTGCCACGAGTGCAACAGGTGCGCTAATTTCAGCTGCGAAATCAGAGGTTGCCCTTGCAGTCGCGCAGGATAAAGCGGCGCAGTCTGCTGTTGCGGCTTCCAGGGCTGAAGTTTATCGGGCTCAGCAAGCAGTACAGAGTTCAAGAAGTGCAGATGTTCAGGCGGCTCAGCAAGAAAAGGTCGCGGCGGCTGAAGCAAAAGTCACTGCGGCCCATACCAGACTGACTACCGCTCTTGCCAGTGGTACAGCTACGGAAAAGGTGCGAGCCAGAACAGCACTTGAACGCGCGCAGGCAGGGCTGGTAGCAGCTAAAAATGCCGACGCTCAGGCTGTCGCTGAAAGGCGTCTGGCTGCCGCTCAGGCTGCTTTAAACCGTAACATCTCAAATCGTGTTTCGACTCAAAGCAATCTCAATAGCGTAACATCTGTCGGCACTCGCCTGATGAGTGGTGCGCTTGGCCTGATTGGCGGCGTGCCGGGTCTGGTGATGCTGGGAGCAGGAGCCTGGTATGCGATGTATCAGAATCAGGAGCAGGCTCGGCGTTCGGCGCAGGAATACGCCACCACGATTGATGAAGTCAGTAAAAAGTCGAAGGCAATGTCTTTACCTGAAGCTTCAGACAATGCTGAGAAAACGCGCGCAGCATTGAATGAGCAGAACAGGCTGATAGATGAACAAAAGAGCAAGATAGAAAATCTGAAAGAGCAGATAGCTGGTTATCAGTCAGTGATCAGTAATCCCGGTCCAACGACCAGCGGTGGTTTCATGATTAACCACCTGACATCTTTGGATACCGTGACCCGTGGACTGGCTACAGCCACTGAACAGTTATCTGTTGAGCAGGAAAGGCTTGCCCAGATGCAGGAGAAATCTGCCTCTATCCAACAGGTTCTTGAAGGTCTTGAGCATCGGCGTGTGACGCTAATTCGGGAGGAGGCAGCGAATCAGAACCGGGCTTATCAATCACTTCTGTTGATGAATGGGCAGCACGATGAACTTAATCGATTACTCGGACTGGGTAACCAACTCCTTATGGCGCGTCAGGGGCTGGCTAACGTCCCGCTCAGACTTCCGCAGGCCGATCTCGACAAAAAGCAAACCGATGCCCTCGAAAGGAGCCGCCGGGATCTGGAGTTGTCACGCCGGAAGGGTGAAGCAAAAGAGCGCCTGCGACTAAGTTATGCAGCCGATGACCTGGGATTAACCAGTGATCCGCAATTCCAGACAGGCCGTCAGGAGTTGATTAATAACGGTCTTGCTGAATGGCGGAATAATGAGGCCAACAAACCTAAGGCGAAGGGCGGTAAAACCGAAGGCGAGAAAACCGAGGATGTGTATAAGCGCCTTATCAAGCAGCAAAAAGAGCAGATTGCCCTGCAAGGCCAGAATACTGAACTGGCGAAGGTTAAATACCAGGTCAGCCAGGGCGAACTTGCTTCTCTGACAGAAGCCCAGAAAAAGACGGTATTGCAGAATGCTACGCTGATTGACCAGGTTAAATTGCGTGAGCAACTGCGAAATTACGAAGCCAACCTTGCCGACAGTAACGCCAGCGCCCGCGCAGCCAATGAAGCGCAACTGCTGGGATACGGGCAGGGAACCAGGTTCCGTGAAAGACTTCAGGAGCAGTTCAATCTGCGTAAGGAGTTCGAGCAGAAGAATACCGATCTTCTCCGCCAGCGTCAGGCTGGTGAAATCGACGAGACGTTCTATCAGCAGGGGCTGGCACTTAATAAGCGCTACCTCGAAGAGCGCCTGCGCGACCAGGAGGGATATTACGCAGCTTCTGATGCGCAGCGTGACGACTGGATGACGGGACTGTCTGAGGGTTATGCGAACTGGGTGGACGAAGCTACTGATTATTCTTCCATGGCCGCTGACGGCATGAAGCAGGCTATGGGTGGCGCGGTCACCACGATCACCGACATGCTCAATGGCAACGTTGACAGCTGGAAGGACTGGGGCGTGAGCGTACTGAAAATTATCCAGAACGTTCTGGTGAACATGGCTGTTGCTAATGGCGTCAGCTCAATTGGATCACTGTTCAGTTTTGGCGCCTCGTCAGCCGCAACCGCCAGCAGCGGTACCGCTATTCAGAATGCCGGCGCGAACTTTACCTTTAATGCGAAGGGTAATGTTTACGACTCTCCGTCCCTGAGCGCTTACAGCAATGGCGTTTTTCAGACGCCTCAGCTGTTTGCTTTTGCCAAAGGCGCAGGGGTTTTTGCCGAGGCTGGTCCGGAAGCCATTATGCCGCTTACGCGCGCCGCTGATGGTTCGCTGGGCGTTCGGGCAGTTGGTACTCCGCAGGTCTCCGGCGGTGTGCCTTCAGTTAACTTCGGCGATATCAATATTCAGGGTGGATCACCACAGGCAGCAAGTCAGGGAACCGCCGGCGCCGCTGGCAGACAACTGAAAGATGCCATCACTGGCGTCATTAACGAACAGGCCAGCATGCCGGGCTCGCCTCTGTGGCGATTAATCAAGGGAGTTTAACCATGGCAGTCGAAACCTTCAGCTGGTGCCCAAAGGTTGCCTCTCAGGTTGATACAAGTTTTCGTACCCGAAAGGCGCAGTTTGGCGATGGCTATACACAGGTGGCCGGGGACGGCATCAACCCGGTAACACCTCAGTGGAGCGTGAGCTTTACCGGCGACGAGGCTTACATTCAGGCCATTAAAAACTTTCTGAACAGACATACAGGGTGGAAGTCATTTATCTGGAAGCCGCCGCTTGAGCCTTCAGGTTTATGGCGCGCGGAATCCTTCCAGATATCTACCCACGGCAACAAAAAATACACCCTCAGCAGCACATTCATACAGGCATACCATCCATGAGTATTTCATCTGATGTCCAGAAACTGGAGCCGGGTAAGCGCGTCCGCCTGATCGAGGTGGACGGCTCAGCGTTCGGTGCGGGTATTCTTCGCTTTCACAACGAGACAATCCCGCATACCGAGGCGGAAATCATCGCCGCAGGCGGCGACGAGTCAAAACTTGAGCCGAAGTCGGTGTGGTGGCAGGGGCAGGAGTATGGCGCGTGGCCGTATGAACTGACCGGCATATCTGTCAGCAGTGACGGCCAGAGTTCACGGCCGTCACTCACTGTTGCAAACATCAGCGGTACGATTGGCGCGCTGTGCCGCAGGTTTCAGGGGATGGCTAAAGCAAAGGTGATCATCCATGACACCTTCGCTCACTATCTGGACGCAAGAAATTTTCCTGGCGGGAACCCGACTGCGAATCCCAACGAGGAGCGCAAACAGGTTTATTACATCGACCGTAAATCAGGGTCAGACGATGAAACCGTAGAGTTTGAGCTTTCAAGTCCAGCCGATTTGCGAGGGCAACTCATTCCGACCCGGCAAATTCAGCCAATGTGCACGTGGTGCATGCGGGGCTGGTACAAAACCGGGAACGGCTGCACCTACGCCGGGCAAAACGGCTGGTTCGATAAAGACGGCAATCGGGTGGACGATCCTTCACAGGATGTTTGCTCCGGATTGCTGTCAACGGGCTGTAAACCTCGCTTCGGAGAAAATGAACAGCTGGATTATGGCGGGTTCCCCGGCGCTTCACTTCTGAGAGGATAATCATGCGCGACAAAACAGTTAGCGCCATTCTGGCGCATGCCGCCGCATCCTTCCCCGAGGAGTGCTGTGGCGTGGTTATTCAGAAGGGGCGGGTGGAGAAATACATCCCCTGCAAAAATAATGCTGAGTCGCCGACTGAGCAATTTGAACTTAATCCTGAGGATTATGCGGCCGCCGAAGAGCAGGGCACTGTGGTGGCGATCGTCCACAGCCATCCCGGCGACGGGGCAACAACTCAGCCGAGCGAGCTCGACATGCTGATGTGTGATGCCACGGAACTGCCCTGGATTATTGCATCGTGGCCGGAGGGCGACATTCGCACCGTCATGCCTCGCGGAGACCGCCCCCTCACAGGGCGCCAGTTTGTACTCGGGTATGCAGACTGCTGGTCTCTCATCATGGACTATTTCCGCATCGAGCACGGCATTGAACTGCCCAACTACAGCGTAGATCGCCACTGGTGGGAGCAGGGTGAAAACCTCTATATGGATAACTGGCAGGAATGCGGTTTCCGTGAGTACGACGGTCCCGCTCAGCCAGGTGACATGGTTATCATGCAGGTTCAGTCCACCGTCCCGAACCATGCCGGGATTTTGCTTGATGGCAACATGCTACTGCATCACATGTATGGCCAGCTAAGCCAGCGTATTCCCTACGGTGGCTATTACCGTGACCGTACCATCAAAATTCTGCGTTATAAGGATTTGATGTAATGGAAAGAAAAACCGTTATCAAACTCAGCGGCTCAATGGCTCAGCGATT
>NZ_JBSPEI010000036.1:5481-12244 GCF_055796175.1 Pseudocitrobacter sp. 2023LY-00077
CTAAGCCAGCGTATTCCCTACGGTGGCTATTACCGTGACCGTACCATCAAAATTCTGCGTTATAAGGATTTGATGTAATGGAAAGAAAAACCGTTATCAAACTCAGCGGCTCAATGGCTCAGCGATTTGGCAGGACACATCGCCGTGCACTAACGTCCGCCAGCGAAGTTTTCAGGGCGCTTTCTAACACCATTGACGGCTTTGATGCTTATCTGCGTGAAGCTCGGGCAAAGGGACTGGATTTTGTTATTTTCCGGGATCGTCGCAATATCGGGCACGAAGAGTTTGAACTCCTGGGGCCGGGTGATGAGTTAAGAATAATCCCTGTGATAAGGGGTAGTAAAAGAGCTGGCGTTTTCCAGGCGTTGCTCGGAACGGCTCTGGTCGCTGCTGCCATATGGATGCCGGGAGTTAGTATCGCAGCAAGTAACCTCATGTTTTCCGTTGGTGCCGCAATGGCCGTTGGCGGTGTAGTGCAAATGCTCTCCCCTCAGGTATCAGGTCTGCGAATGCGGCAGGATCCTGATAACAAACCCTCTTATGCGTTTGGTGGGCCCGTTAACACAACAGCATCTGGCAATCCCGTCCCCCTGCTTTATGGGCAACGGGAAATTGGCGGCGCGATTATCTCCGCCGGGATTTATGCAGAAGATCAGCAATAAGCCTCATCCCTGAGGCCGGAGAGATGTTATGGATAAACAGCTATTTTTACAGCGGTACAGCCTGGCCACTGATGATTTCAGAGTTCAGCCGTTTTGTGGTTTTCACGAGACTATCAAACATTGTTTCAAGCGAGAGCCAGGCATCTTGGATGCCATTCCCGTAAGCCTGGAAATAGATACAGAATCTGTGCCCGGTCAACTTGTTCCCGTCGGGGGTGATGTAGTCCGTTATGAGGGGGCTGATGCGGAAGGAGCCTTTTCTAAAATCGGACCTTTCTATCTGAAGGTATATCGATAATTTATCGTAAACCCATATGATTGCTTCTTTGTTTGCATTCATTTCTATCTGTCGAAGGAAAAATTCGAAGCGGCCTGTTATTCCATGTGTACACCTGAATAAGGCTGCTGATGGATCATCCTTAGGTTCTCCAGAGAGCATACAGTCAGTGCTTTCCAGGGCACTTCCTGGACCGTTTATCCATCTAATAAAATCGTAAAAATTTTGTACCGATATTTGGTCTGCGTGCTCTACAAAGTCTTCTAAATGTGTAGTGATGAGTTCGGGGCGCTCTCTAAAATTATAGTATTTCCCCGCTTTATACTGATGTCCTTCGGTTGCACCCCATGGTTGGGAACGTCTTCCGGATTCCGTTATTTCAAAGGATGACACGACAATCATTTCACTTTCCTTAACCTATTTGATCCAGACGAAAGTTTTATTTAGTAACTACAGCAAAGTATCAACATACCCAGGGCTGTAAGTAATCAACATCCTGATATTCAAACAGTAGCCACCTTAAGGTGGCTTTTTTATGGGCGAAATATGACAACGACGATCATCAAAGGCCGCGGTAAAGGTGGCAGCAATCAGACCCGAACGCCCGTGGAAGCACCGGACAGCATTCAGTCCATTGCAAGGGCAAAGGTGTTGATTGCGCTTGGAGAGGGTGAGTTCGCTGGCGGGCTTGATGGTAAAAACATTTTTCTTGGTGACTCATCTTCGTACACGCCTCTTCAGAACGCCGACGGGAGTTATAACTTCAATAATGTGAAATATGAGTTCCGTTCCGGTACTCAGGACCAGGACTACATTCAGGGCTTCCCCGGCATTGAAAACGAACTTCAGGTTTCATATGAGCTGAAACAGGCTGTGCCGTACGTGCGCGCGGTATCCAACACGCAGCTCTCTGCGCTGCGAATTCGCCTAGGGTGGCCAACTCTTTTACTCCAGAAAAACAACGGTGATAAAGTCGGCACCCGCGTTGAGTATGCTATCGATCTGTCGGTCGATGGTGGGCCGTATGAAACGGTGGTTAACGGTGCGGTCGATGACAAAACTACGTCGCTTTATGAGCGCAGTCACCGCGTTAACCTTCCAAAAGCCTCGACTGGATGGCAGTTACGGGTTCGCAGAATCACGCCGGATTCCACGAGCGTGAATATCGTGGACACCATGCGCGTTGTAGCTGTAACTGAAATTATTGACGCCAAACTTCGCTACGTTAACACAGCGCTGCTGTATGTAGAGTTTGACGCAAAGCAGTTCCCTAATGGCATTCCTCAGGTTGTGTGCAATCCCAAAGGGCGAATCATCCGTGTACCTGATACTTATGATCCCGAAACCCGCACTTACTCTGGTACATGGGAGGGCGTATTTAAATGGGCATGGACGGATAACCCTGCCTGGATTTATTACGACATCATTCTGAACGAGCGCTTCGGGCTGGGGCAAAGAATCGATGCGACTCAGATAGACAAATGGGAGCTTTATCGTATCGCCCAGTATTGCGATCAGCAGGTACCGGATGGCAAGGGCGGAAGTGGGACGGAGCCTCGTTTTCGTTGCAACGTTTATATCCAGGACCGTAATGACGCCTGGACTGTACTTCGTGATCTGGCGGGTATATTTCGCGGCATGACGTACTGGGGCGACAATAAGATGTATGTCCTGGCTGATATGCCACGGGATGTGTGGCACATCTATAACCACGCCAGCGTTGTTGAAGGAAAATTTACCTTTGCGGATCCGAGTGAAACCACCCGAAACACTGCCGCGCTGGTGAACTGGTCAGACCCAGCCAACCACTATAAAGACACGCCTGAGCCTGTTTACGATAACGATCTGGCCATGCGCTTCGATTATCGTCAGCTCGAAATGACTGCGATCGGCTGCACCAGGCAGTCAGAGGCAAACCGGCGGGGGCGCTGGGCGCTGCTTACTAACGGTATCGGCGAGGTAGTGACCTTCAGTACTGGTATGGATGCTCCTCCTGTCGGGGAGGTAATTGGCGTGGCTGCTAACGAGCTGGCCGGAAGAACTATCGGCGGCAGGGTGAGTGCGGTTAACGGCCGCAACATAACACTCGATCGCGCTAGTGATGTGAAAGCCGGTAACAGGCTGTTTTTGAATCTTCCGTCAGGCACAGCTCAGGCCAGAACCGTCCAGGCCGTTAACGGAAACACAGTCACTGTCACCACACCCTACAGCGAAACGCCGGAGGCTGAATGTAACTGGGGTGTGGACTCTGACGATCTGTTTATAGCGCTTTTCCGTGTTACGGGAACGCGGGACAACAACGACGGTACTTTCGAGGTCACCGGGACGACTTACAACCCTGATATCTATTCCGCTGTTGATACCGGCGCAAGACTGGACGAGCGGCCAGTCAGTGTCATTCCATCGGGGGTTCAGGCTCCCCCAGGAAATATTGTCGTAGACAGTTACTCTACGGTTAACCAGAACATTGCGATTACCACTATGCGCGTTGCCTGGGATTCTGTTCAGGGTGCAGTTGCTTACGAGGCGGAATGGCGGCGTGACAGCGGCAACTGGATTAGTGTGCCCCGAACGTCTTCTCTCGGCTTTGAAGTGCAGGGTATCTACTCGGGTCGCTATCTGGTCCGTGTCAGGGCGGTGAACGCCAGCGACGTTTCATCAGTATGGGCGACATCATCAGAAGTAAATCTTACGGGTAAAGTGGGCAATCCGCCGAAACCGGTCGGCTTCACCGCTTCTGAAAACGTGGTATTCGGTATTGAGCTGAACTGGGGATTCCCGGAGAACACCGACGACACGCTGAAGACGGAAATCCAGTACAGCCTGACCGGAACAGAAGACGATGCGATGCTTCTGGCCGACGTACCTTACCCGCAGCGCAAGTATCAGCAGATGGGCCTGAAGGCGGGGCAAATATTCTGGTACCGCGCGCAGCTGATAGACAGAACAGGCAATGAGTCTGGCTTTACGGATTTTGTCCGCGGGCAGGCGAGCGTCGATGTTTCCGATATCACGGATTCAATCCTGGAGGATATGAAAGACTCCGAGGTGTTTAAGGACCTGATTGAGAATGCCGTCGACACCAGTGAGAAAGTCGCTGGCATGGCTAATGATATTAAACAGGCTGTCGATGACCTTGAGCAACAGGCCAAAGATATTCAGGAGAACGCTGACGGGCTGGCGCAGGCTGAAGTAAAAATCGATGAAATCGCGCTAAGTATGGACGGCGTGACCGGGCAGATGAAGAACTCCGCCATCGCGATTATCCAGAACGGGCTGGCGCAGGTCGCCACGCGGAAAACGCTCTCAGCCACGGTTGCCGGAAACAGCGCGCAACTGGACCGCATCGATCAGGTTATTGTCGATGAGAAGGAGGCCACTGCTCAATCTCTGTTAAGTCTGCAAACAGACGTAGCCGGTAATAAATCTTCGATTAACAGTCTGAGCCAGACGGTTTCGAATTATCAGCAGGCGGCGGCGACACAAATCAACGCCATCACCGCAACGGTGGAAGGGCATACGTCCTCCATTACAACAAACGCTAATGCGATTGCTGACGTGAACGGCAAAATGTCTGCGATGTATTCGATTAAAGTTGGTCTGGCCAGCAACGGGCAATACTACGCGGCGGGCATGGGGATCGGCGTTGAGAACACGCCCAGCGGCATGCAGTCGCAGGTGGTATTCCTGGTGGACCGCTTGGCAGTGGCCACCGCTGTCGGCGGCGTGACGACGTTACCGTTTGTTATTCAGAACGGGCAGACGTTTATCAGTCAGGCTTTAATTGGCAAAGGCTGGATAACGAATGCCATGATAGGTGATTACATTGAGTCTGATAACTATGTTGCTAATTCTGTTGGCTGGAGGCTCAATAAATCCGGAACTTTAGAAATTAATGGCTCCGTATCAGGACAGGGGCGTAGTGTTATCAACAATACAGGACACAGAGTTTATGATTCGAATGGCACTTTGCGCGTTGTTGTCGGTCAGTATTAATGGATGTGCGTCATTCAATAGCAATATTTACCAGGTTGACTGTGGTGGTTATTATTCAGCTTCAATAGGTCTGCACAAACGTTCAGAGTTTGTAAGGGTAAGTTTTGTACGCATCGATAAGAACAATACTTTGTGGATAAAACCCCGTGATACGTTAAATGTCCATTTTTCTGGTGGGCAGTGGCAGTCCCCAAAAATACTACATGATTATACCTGTAGCGGAGAAGATTATGGCTTACGGGGTAAAGCTTTATAATGCTGGTGGAGTTGAGTTGGTAGGGAGATTTGTACCATCTTTTATCGTTGATTATATTTCCTCAGGTAGTGGAAGTAAGTCTTATGCAGGAGTTACAGGTAAGACTCTTAAAGCATTTCCATTGAATTATATTGTCAATATCGAAGGTGTTGGCACAACTCCAGCAACAGTATCAATAAGCGGCAACACCTTAACGTATTCAAACGCATCTGCAGAATGCCCCATACTGGTGGTCTATCAATAGGGAGGGTTATGGCTTTTGGATTACAGATTTTTCGTGACGATGGTTCATTATGGATAAGCCCAGATGTAACACCGTTGAACTACGTGGGAAAAATTGCTTTCAATGGAACAGGCGTTATCACAACTTCTATACCGTCAGGTAAAAATCTGATTGTATTTGTTAGAAATAACGCGGCATCTTCTGCGACACGAATGACCACAAGTAAATCTGGTTCTGTCTGGACAATAAACATAACAAACACCAATTCAACAGGGACACTTTATTTATTTTCGAATATGGTGACAAGCACGACAGGATACGGTGTTGCAGTTTACAATGCCTCTAAGGAAATGGTCTGGAATACTGACATGCTACCTTTGCAGGTCTTCACGGTTAATAATCCTTATGGTGTCTCCCAAACTGGCAATTATTCTATAGAAACAGGTACTCAACTGGCCGTGGCTCCGGGGGTTTGTTCTACGTATATTGCTATGCTTGACCCCGGTACAAATACATATCTTTGGGGAAACATCAACGTTGGTGCATATGGTTCGACAATCTATGGCGTCAGAACAACTGGGGTTCAGGTAAACGGGCAAAGGCAGGTCTGGAAGTATAAAGAAAACTTTCTGTGCATTGATATATCTAAATATCCATAGACATCAACATCAACATTAACTTACCCGCTTCGGCGGGTTTTTTTATGCCTGGAGAAAATATGATTTATAACACCGGAACCATCAGCATCAACGGGAATACCGCAACCGGCACCGGGACGAACTGGACAGCAGCGGCGAGCCAGATTCGCGTGAGCCAGACCATTATTGTACTTTCTAACCCGGTTCAGATGTTCCAGATTACCGCTATCAACAGTGGCACATCGTTAACCGTTACCCCGGCTGCTTCACCGGCACTGAGCGGACAGAAGTACGGCATCCTCGTTACCGACAGCCTCTCAGTTGATGGCCTGGCGCAGAGTATGTCGCAGCTCATCAATGAGTACGACGAGAATATCGGAGCATGGGAGACGTTCGCCAGCACCTCAGCGAACCAGACCATCACAGTAACGATTAATGGGACCAGTGTAACCATTCCGGCCATTGGTGGTCTCGCCCGGAAAGGGGCAAACAGCGATATCACAGAGCTGAAAGGGCTAAGTACAGCATTGAGTATTGCGCAGGGTGGGACCGGCGCAAAGACAGCCGCAGACGCTCGCACAAACCTCGGTTTAGGAAGTAGTGCTACGAGAGATGCTGGAACAGATAGTGGCAATGTGATGCCGGTTGGCGCCTTTGGAGTAGGCACTCCGGCAATCAGCATGACGGATGCGCAGTTTTTATCATTAACAG
>NZ_JBSPEI010000037.1:0-11402 GCF_055796175.1 Pseudocitrobacter sp. 2023LY-00077
AGAACGATGCTCCGTTTGGTTTCAGAAACACCATATCTGCCCATTCATCCATCACTGTATTTGGCATTGCCGACGACGGCCAAAAGAACGGAATACCGATTGCCGGTGCGCCTGCTCCTAAACGAAGATTTGATAGGAAAGTGGCTATAGCGGCTGCGCCGTCAGCGGCAATATCTGCACCGGGATTAACACGCGATAAATACAGCTTTGATAGTGCGGTTAAAACCTGATTTTGCTTTTCAGGGTTTATAGCAATACCCGCAGCGGTCAGAATTGATTTCAGCTCCGTCTGTGTATCCCGCGTCGCGCCCTGGAGATTATTCAGAAATTCAGCCGATACAATAGTGCCTTGTTCACCGGTAACGGGGTTGCCGTCATGAAAAAGGTTATCTACCGTATCGACAGGTGGCATGATGTCCTGCATCAGGTGTTCTCCTGGTAGGTGAAATAGCAAAAGGTATGCGCAGGCTTCAGGTCCTGAAATACCTCTTCGATAATGGGATCGCCAAAACTGGTCAACCACTCTCCGGCCTGAGATGTACCCGCGCGGAAACGATAAGTGGTGGATTCGGTATTATGGGTATTCACAACCCAGACCCAGATGATGTCTGGTATCCATAGTCGATCACCCGCGCGGCTGACCCCGGCGCGAAATGGCTGCGGCTCGTCAATCGTGATGGTGTAACCCAAATTTAACGCCAGCCGAATGAAGTAAGGAATGCTGAGGCCGCCCGTTTCGGCGAGCTTGGCAAGAACACGTTGCTGGCGCTGCAGGTAACTGGCTCCCTCTGCAGGTGTCAGGTCAAGAACGCGCTCCCAGTCTGCCAGCAGATTACTGGCGTAGAATGGCGTAACGCCACCCTCGGCGAGGCCTGCGGAGATATCCAGCTTATTAAACATATTGGCTTCAGCCGTTACAGAGGCCGTAATTAAAGGCTGGTCTGTTTTATATGGCAGTGGAAGCAACAGATTAAGTAGCGTGAAATAACTCATAATGACTCCACGGTGACATCGCCCAGGCGGAGCCATTCAACCTTTATTTCATCGATAGCGGGCAATATATTGGCGGCAGGCTCTGTAATTTCGTAATCAGTTACGCCGGAAATAAGCGAAATTAATGTTCCGCCCTGGCTGCGGATAAAGGGAATACCGGGTTCGCGACGGCTGTCATCATCCTGAAGCGCCTCAGTAATCGCCGTGGTTGCTGCTGCAAGCGTAATACCGTCAAGGGCCACTTTGACGGTTACATCAAAGGAGCGCTTTGTAGGCATAAAGACCAGGGTATTTTTAGCTGTCACCGGGCGAACATCATCAATATAAGCCTGTGTGCGGTCGATAACATCCTGCGAAGGAAGCTCTCCGGCAGAGGTGACAGCGACATCGACGGTCCCCAGACCGCGACGGAGGGGATAGACATAAGCGGCAGTAACGCCGGTGACTTCCAGCGCCCAGCGTTTATAATCATATTTGTTCCCGCCAGCCGGAGGGCGGCGAATAATTTCCAGAAGTCTGGCCAGCAGTTCTGCATCGGTTTCTTCATCCGTGCCACCCAACATAATTCCTACACCGACGGTGCTGTCGAAACCTGATGGCGTCGTCGTTAAAGTTGCAGTGGTTGCTGCTACTGTATTACCAGCGGTCCCGGAACTGGATGATACTGCTGTCGCAGTACCTTTCCCGTTTGCAGCGATGATTACCGCCGAAGTGGTTGTCCATGACTTATTATCCCGTTTGAAAACCAACCCCGCTTCGGCTGTTGACCCCGCTTCCCCCGTAAAACTGGCCGTTCCTGATGCGCTGTTCGCTGATTTACGGGTTAACCCCCTGGTTCTGGCGTGGAGCACCAGATATTCAGTATCTGCGGTATCCGGGAAAATCTGGCGAACAATCCAGCCCTGATGCTGATAAAGTCCTTCCGCAACACTGGCCACCGATGAGGCCCGGACATACCAGTCACTATCCGGCCCCAGTTGCTGGTCTGTCAGCTGAAGCAGGTTTTTGATATCACGCAACAGTTCGTCACGGATTTGGGCGGCAACGGGTGTGGTAAATGGCATCAGCTAACCTTAACCGGGTATTTCCAGGTCTGCGGCGGTTTGCCTGCAGAGGTGACGATAATGTGCAGAAGCAACCAGCCGGGCTGATAATGCTCTGCGGTGATGTCGATGGCAGTGGCCCGCCCGTCGTCGATAATGGGCTGTAGTGCCTGTTCTGCATACTGACGCGCAAGTACCCGTACACGGGAGACGTCTTTCTCTCTGCGAAGCGTATGTAATAATGAGCCTAATGTCGGGTCAGCCCACCAGGAGCCGAGCGGTGTCATTAGCCGCAGAAATACGGCATTTTGCAGGGTATCGGTCTGGTCACCGGTGTAATCACCGGTTAGCGGGTCAATAAGCATTTCCATGCCGTCATGGTAACGGCATGGAAATCAGGAAATAATGTGAAGGGGTTCAGTGGATATTCAGCGTTTTAAAACAGCATTAAACTATCATAAATTACATTTCCTGATTAGGGGAATCTGTTGTACCGCCACCATCACCATTTTCCTTATGATTGTGGCCGTTATAGGTAATTCGCATCTCCGACATTTTTTTACCGTCGCTGTCGCACCGGTCTTTAATTTCCCCGGTTGCTTCAATATCCATTTCAAATCTGGCTTTAGGTGCGTTTGTTACTGTAATTTGCATCCCGGCACCATCAACAACAATACCTTTACGGGTTAACGTGATGCTTTGCCCGAGGTCATCATAAAGTGCAACTTCGCCTGATGCTAAGCCCTTCAGCCGATATTTACCGTTCTCCGTTGCGATAATAATTCCGTGACTGGTCCTGCCGTTAATTGGCAGAACAACGGCCATTGTTCCCGGCAGCGGATTGGAGGTAAAACCATAATGCTGAAACAACTCATTATCCTGGAGTCCTTCAGAGGCCAGCGCTTTACCTTGCACGGTCTGCGTTGCGCCGGTGCTGTTAACACGGGTTAAAACGCCCCTGAATGCCTGCCTGACGCGACCTAAAGCCCGGTTAATACGGTTATCAATCTGATTCCACATCGATAATCTCCAGTTTTTTATTCATCTTCGTCCGGCGTTTTCGTGTTTTCCGTTTCTTCGGATAGGCATCCGGTATCCAGATTTCGTCCTCTTTCAGCCTGAGGGTTGTTAAGCGCCCGTCTGGTCTGCCACCTGAAAATTCACGCCCCATCAGGAAATAGATGTCGTCAATACCGTGTGGCTGGCTACGCACCCGAATACGCTGACCTGGCTGCCATAGCTGACCGTTCTCCATCCGGTGCCCCTTAACCACTGCAGTCAGGTCATAACCTGCAAGCCGTGCGTCCGCCATTGCTTTTTTTGCACGATAATCAACCTGGGCCTGGTTATCAGCATCGCCTACAACCATTATCTGAGGCCGGTAATAAGGAACGGTTTCATCGCGAACGACAGAGCGCAGGCCGTGGAAACCCGATTCAGGGGAGCCAACGGACGCCAGAATCTCGCTGTTATCGGTTGTATCGTCCCCCTCATCGCTAACGTCGATAATCTCTGTGTCCTGACCTGCGGATTTACTGCCCTGTGCGTGCCCCTGAGCCAGTACGGTTAGCTCAGAAAAAGCGTTGTTTACGGATGACCGGTCACTCAGATCAAGAACATTATTGCCGCTGCCGTCGCGGTTGATAACCAGTGTGGCCACCGGCTCGGTTGTGTAATCGGGTCCACCGATGACCAGCGTGCCATCAGGATCAAACCACGGCCACAGCCCCCGGGCAGCAGCCGCACGTTCCAGCGTATCCCATGCCCGTTCTCCGGGTTCGACGCTGACCTTATCATTCAGTGCGGAAGACTCAGCAGCGAGGCGAATATTCGTCACCCCCAGCGGCCGTACCACTTTGGCGATCACTTCCTCAAGGCTCAGTTGCCGCGAAGTAAAAACAGGTGACGCGCAGTCAACAAGTACCGCAGCACCATCCCGGCCGGATATGGACAGGCTGAACTGCTGACGGGAAACCCGGCGCTGAACGGTATCAATACGGCCAGACATCACCACATCACTTCCGACACGAACCAGAACGGGCGCCCCTCGCGTCACCGCGTCGGGAAATACCCCATCAGGCAAACCAAGCGTCAGGCTCCAGGCATCTGACGGGATCAGGAAATCGGAGTCAATCTGGTAACGTCCCCAGGTACTGTGTACTTTGCCGTTAATTATCAGGCTGACTGCATCTGGATCGTCATTTTGAGTAGGCATTCAGGATATCCCCCGATTTAAGGTTGTTCGGGTCCCTCAGAGTGGGATTCAGGCGCAGCAGCTCGGCCGCGCGGGAATAATCGCCATACCACAGGTAAGCCACCAGGTGCAGATTCATGTCTGCTTTGACGGTGCGGGTGGTCAGAGGTGGACGCTGTGTAATAACGGTGGTGGCAAGTTCCTGAACGCTGAGAGCAATATTTTTCATGCTGTTAACTACGGGTTGCCAGGTAATGCCGCTGGCGGTAGTCGCTGAGCTAACTCCCTGAGTGGCAGAGGCAAAATAGGTTCGGGTCTGGTCAATGGCCGTCTGGATAGCGGTTCGCGTATCGTTAGCGATCAGCTCCACATCATCCGGGGAGAGCAACTCAATAATGGTGTTGTCACTCAGAATGTCAGAAGCATCGAGCGCCAGCTGCAGCGCAACCTGTATATTCACTGCCGTCACCAGCTCGGTGATATCACTTGCTGAAGACCCGGAAGGAACGGCCACCGCGACGGTCGTTTGTCCGGTAACGATTTCTGATGGCATTACAGCCACTTCCTGTAACGCTGTGCGTCCGTTTTTCCAGTCAGCCATGATGATGCCCGCAACACCACTGACATCCGAGGAGAGCGGTGCGGCGGACGACACGGAGGAATCTGCCGAAGAAGATGATGCAACAGAGGATGTTGCCACAGATGTGCCGGCACCTGCCACAGATGAGGAACGGGCATAACTACCCGGATTGTTGGTCACCGAAGACTTAGACAGCAATGATGTTTGTGTTAACGCACTCTGCAAGTCATTCATAAATGCGGCAGGATAATTAACAAAGTCAGTAGTGGTGCTGACAAAATCCGTCAATTCACCTTTCAGAACGGTCACCATATTAAGCGCGGTCGATGCCAGGGATTTCGCCCGGCGCATCCATTTCTTCGCTGTTCTCAGGGGGACGAGCGCGTTATCAATCGCAGTCTGGGCCTGTGCAAGTGCCGACTGTACCTGGTTGAAGATGATGTCAGCCTGAGACAGCGGAAAATCGCTGCCGAAAAAAGGCACATTAGGTTTTGCCTCAAGGAAAACCACTTCAACCGCGCAGTAATCAACGTTTTCCGCATCATGTGAAAGCTGATACTGGATACACTGCATATAAGGCATCGAACCAAAAACAGGATGAATCAGCTCACCATAGCCGCGCGTGTCAAGAGCAGCGATAAACGACTGCAGGCGGAGATCGTAATCATCACCCCAGAACAGGCAATCAACCTGGCAGTTACGCGGTTTCCGTCCCAGGTCTTCAATATCGCCGCCATCCACATACGGGTATTCATAGGTCGCGATATCCCGGCTGGCGCTGTCGCGGGTACGGATCACATCAAACTGAACGCCCCTGAATGAGGCATCCTGTAAAGAGTCTTCCCAGCTCACTGCGGACCTCCTGTGGAGCCACGAACGGACTGTTCACCGTTAAAGTTATTGACTGCCTGAGCTATTTCACGCTCATCGAGCATCACTTTGGTTGTAATCGTCACAGGCTGTGGCTTCTGTTGCTGTGGCAACAGGTAAGATGGTACCCCGATGGTCGATGGGTCAGCGTTCTGAAGTCCAATGGTAGCCGGTGATTTCGACCAGGTTTTATCATCACTGGCCACCCCTGGTATCGAAGGTTGAGATTTATCGGGTGCTGGTACTTTAATACCTGCCCCCCTGGTGTTGGTCACTGTATCGTCCTGGTCCGTTCCCGGGTTAACAGACGGTGCGGTAGGGGGCCGTATCCATGACTTTATCTCATCAACTGCATCAAGAAGCCCCGGTCTGGCTTTCACAGCATCCAGCATTCTGGCTTCACTGCTGCTGTAATTATCTTCTTTAAGACGGGCGCGAGCATCCGCATCTCCTCGTTCTACGTGAACAAGAGGTGCGTCCTGCATTCCCTGGTATAAAGCAAGAGGGGCTAGTAATTTACCCGCGCCCCGGGTTAACCCTCCCCAGATTTTCCCTAAAGATGAAGTACCAGGGGGAGTTATACCGCCCGGAGGTGTAACGCCTCCAGGTCCACGACTACCTGGCAGTTTAATACCGCCACCAGTCAGGAAATTCAGACCAGCAAAAGCAACAGCTGCTGCAGCCATTGCTTTTATTGCCGTAGTCGCTCCCGAAATTGCTGTGGTTAATTCAGGATATTCTTTTGCGTAGTCCGTTAATTTGGTAGCAAGGTCACCATATAAATCAGCAACAGGTTTTACTGCATCCTGCTCAGCAAACATTTTTTCGGATTCAAGCTGTTGAGATTTGAAGGAGTTTGTTGACGCAACCACATCGTATGATGCGGCTCCTGCACCCTCGGAATTACTTGTACCAATTTCCTGTTCCTTTATGAACTCCCGCTTCATAATATTTGTTTTAAGTGCGGTGCTTGCTTGCTGATCGGCAATTATTTTGGATGTTATTGATGAAATAACGATATCCAAGGCTGCAAGAATATCATCTTCTTTATCAGTTCCTTTATATTTTTGGGCTTCAGCACGAAGGTTTTGGACTCTCTTATCAGCAGATACTATCCCAGATACGGCTTTCATTACTGCATCGGGGGTACTGACGCCTTGTTTTTTTTGGTCTGCAAGGTAGTCAATATATCCCGTAGCCTTACCATCCCTCCCTCTGAATTTATATTTTTTTAGAGTATTCTGGATATCAGAGCTCGTAATCTTATCCAGTAAATTATTTACATTAGTTGATGCAGAAGCATTATCACCAGCAGTTTCAGCATTTGCCTGCAGCATTGCTAATAGTTTGCCTAGGTCATCTAAACCCGACATACCAATACCTTTAGCTTTAGTAAGCGTCATTGGTAATGAGCTAGCCATATCGGAAAGTTCGTATTGACCATTCTCACCCGAACGAATAGCCATATCGTACACTTTAGGCAGGTCTTCAATAGGAATATTGAAATTCTTTATTGCGGCACTGCCTATTTTAGCCAGGTCCTGTGGATTAGCTCCTGAAGCAGTTGCATAGCGAGTGATATCGGGCAATATAGCCATTGCTGTTTTATCATCAAGACTGTTTGCAAACAGTGCATTAAGCGTTTCCTGAGCCGATTCGGGCGTACCGCCGCCATAACGCACCGCATTTCTGATTGCGTCGTTAATGACAGGAATTTTCTCTATGCGTTCAGGCGCGGGAAGTTCGTTATAGGCAGTGTTCGCTATCTCAGCATTTCGTGATTCAAAGGCCATTTGCCGCTGTACAGGGTCCTTGATGACCATCCCCGCAGCCGTCAGCCCACCAGTCACTGCACCCACTGTTGATAAAGCACCTTTAAAACGCTGCATGCGGGTCATCGAGTTATAGACGCCGACCAGTTCAGTACGCAACTGGCTGACACGCTCGGTCATTGAACGGAAGGCCCTGGACTGCTCGTTGGCAGATAACGTTCCTGACCGGGTAAGACGGTTGTATGCTGCCATAGTCTGGTTAATTTCACGCTGGATCTCACGCTCTGAACGGATGCCCAGCGTGGAACGCGCTGAGCTGGCGCGTCGGTATTCATCCTGAAGGCTTCGGGAGGCCTTAATTCCCCGGGAGCTGTTCTGCTCCTGGCTTTTTGCCTGCTCATCGCTGGCTTTCTGCGTCGCCTTCGTATCTTTTACAATGCTCTGAAACGCCTGACGAATGACCTTTGATGCGCCATCACGCGCCAGAAGAGAGAGTGCAAGCTGGAGGTTACGGGCCATAGTTACTTCCCTTTAGGTTTCTTTTTACGCCGGGATTTCAAAGTGCGGGTGGTTTTGGTGGTGGTTGTGCCGGATTTTTTCCCGTGCAGGCGGGCCAGTGCTTCAGTAAACCCGTCCAGCTCTGGACGGGTCATTGCGCCTATTTGCTGCCCGGTTATGCCGTATCGTCCGAGGGCGAGGATAAGGGTGCGGTATCCGGTAAGTCGCTGTTCAAACGCATCCGCTTTTTTTTAATGGCTTCAATCTGCGCATCAATGATGTCGAAGTCATCATCGTTGAGCCCGTTCAGTAGCAGTTCGGGCGTGATGTCTTCTTTGGACAGATCACCCAGCGACTCAAGTGCCGCTGACATAACGGCTACGCGGTAGTACATACCTGCTGCTGCACCGTCCGTCGTGCCGCAGGCTTCATCTGTCAGGCGCAGCGCTTCAATGGTATCGCTCACCACCGGCAGGCGGACTGTGAAGTCGTAATGCACTTTATCGCCTGCCTGGACGCCGTATAAAAGCTGGTGTTTTTCCATCGGGTCTTACTCCTCTACCCGGCGCAGCGCGTTCATAGTGATATCACGCTTCGCTTCGTTATCAACTGTATACTGGGCCCCGGCCTGGGTACTGAAACAATCCAGGTAAGAGATGCGTTTACCCGTACTGTTAAGCGGATACTGGGTGATTTTCGCCCCCTCAATCGCACCCCAGTTCAGGTCGCCGGAGGCCGGAATAACCACCGTCACCGTCAGCTGGATTTCCTCAATGCCACGCGAAAACCCCTTTGCTCGTCCGGTACGGTTCATGGTCTTGACCAGCTTGCGCCCGGTGGTGACGTCTTCTTTCAGGTCGGTGACCTCAATTTCCTGGCCGTCGACCTCCATGACGATCGCGCCGACATATTCTTCAAGTGCCATTGTTCAGCTCTCCTTACAGTAGCAGGTCAATCACGCCTGCAAATACATGCAGACCATTCACTACATCGGCCGGGATACGGGCGTTCAGCTGGTTGCTGTCCTGTGAGTCACGCTCCACAATGAGCCCGGATTTATTGGCTTCAACCTCTTCAATAATCTCCAGCTCTTCCAGCTTAATCAGCACATCGAGCAGTTCGCTCTGCACCTTCGGTGGCGTTCGTGAACTCAGCTTGTCACGCGGGAACCGCAACGCGATACGCTCACGACAGGCTTTACGTACATAGTCCAGTGTGCGGATGGTTGTGATATCCAGTAACGAAACATCATCTACACCCTGCGCATTTTTGGTGTAGGTGCTGATCGCGCGGACAATCTGAACTTTATCCCCCGGGCCGATTTCAAACGGGGTCAGGCCATTTCGCAGCGCATTTTCCTGCTCTGTACGACCAGGACGGTCCTCCAGAGGCGTGACGTCGAGTGTCGACATAGCCAGTGTGTTCAGCGGGCGGGCCGGGTCCTCTTCGCTTGCGATGACAGCCGCATAGGCCGCTGCAATCTGTGCCGGGGTTTTCGCCGAACCGTTATGCCAACCGAGCGTAATTCGTCCCTCATTGAGGGATGCGCTCAGGGTAGTGCCGGTGGAAAGTGATTTAGGCCAGCCGCCCACGCCTATGGCCCCGCGCTGCTCCATTGCATTGCTGACATTATCGAGATGATCGCGCAACGCCGTCAGCGCATCAGCGGTGGAGAACGGGCTCACGATGATGTTGTGGCCAGCAGCAAATGCGGCGGCCAGTGCCGGAGCAATGTCCGGGTCCACATTCCCGCCCGACATTTCCGTTACTGTAGCCGTAGTGCCGGTGGCAGTACTGGTCGCTTTGATGACAATGTCATTACCATAAGTCCCCGCGTGGCGGGCGGTCAGAACAACGACACCGTTGACTGGCTGCGGGTCGTCTTCACCTTCAACCACTTCCGTTGACAGTGCTGCGGTCACAGGAAGTGCTGTCTTCTGAGCAAGGGTTGAAATCAGCGTGTTTGCAATTTCATTAGCGGTATCGCCATTGGAAACACCGACATCAATACGCGTACCACCGACCGATACACTCAGCGTGCCATTAGAGGTTGCCGGGCCGGTAATCGCGACTTTCCCGGTGGCGGCTGTTGCCGTATCGGCATCCGGGATACCAATCATCTGCAGCTGCAGGTAAGCATTGGCACCGATAGCATCGGTGGCCATCTGATGCGCCGCTGAACCGCGACCAAAGTAAGTTGCTGCCTGGTCATCGTAAAAAATGTCCAGAATGGTCAGCGGTTCAGCCGTGCCGGTATCCAGCATAGGGGCGAGTATCAGCACTTTCTGGGTATTTCCCGGAAGCGTTCGAACCGCCAGCCGGGTATTAAATTCAATGTACTGCCCGGGCTTACGGTTGCTCCCGATGGTGTCAAAGCTGATGTTAGGACTGGACATTATCTACCTCCGTGGCGTCCTTTTTACTGGCATCTGAAGCCGGTTCGGCCGCTGCTTTTGCCTGTTTTTTATCAGCGACCGGCGCAGTGGCTTTTTGGGCAGGAATGGCGGTAGCAGGTTCCGCCGCTGCTTCAGGCTCGGGGGCCTCATTCCTGATAATCAGATCACCGGCACGAATCTGGCGACGGTAATAAGCGGTATCGTCCACCAGAACCGCTGCCGCATCGGTGATGTAACGGCGGGCGTTATCTTCGCGGGGGACATTGATGCCCGTTACCGCAATGACGCTAATCTTTTTCATGGTTAATCATGTCCTCTGCAATATCGTCGCTGTCCGGCGATTTCAGGTCATAAATCAGCTTTGTACGTAACCAGTCCGGGTCATCAGGGCTGGTTCTTCCTTTATAAGGAACAAACAGGCTGTCATCGTGTCCAGCAGGCGCATCAACCAGCGGGAACAGGCCGTTCTCCAGCGCAGTCTCTGCCCATTTGGTATCGAACTCACAGGCAAAGACGGAGAATGCCTGCTTCTCCAGTTGCGTATTGAACAAGGTGCGAACCCGCCCAGGAACCAGGTGATCGATGGTCAGCCCCATATCCTGCCCGGAGAGCAGGCGGCGAACGGCAGAAACCATCCGGTAAGTACCGACTTCTTCCAGCAGCGGTCCCCCCACGCGTGACGCTGCTTCATTGCGCACGCTGCGGTCGCCCACAATCACAACAAACCGCCCGTGGGCCATGAAGCGGTTACGGGATGTGCCGGTACGTTCGGTCTTCTGAATCCCCCCGAAGGTCACCCATACGCCGGGAAGCTGGCGTATGACTTCGGCAGGCTCGCCATCCATTTCGCCGCCGTAAGACCCGACGTTACAGGTTAGACGTCCCAGTCCCTGTCGGAGTCGTTCGACAATCGCGGCCTCAATGTCGGTAATGAGCATCATCAGAAGCTACCTCCCCGGGTCTGATCGCGCCCGAAGACGCGACCGGCCGATACCATCCTGGCACCGGTTCCGCTGCGCGGGACTTCACCAGAATTATTGCGACCCAGCGTGATAC
>NZ_JBSPEI010000038.1:0-7801 GCF_055796175.1 Pseudocitrobacter sp. 2023LY-00077
ATGGCTGGAAATTCGCGGCAACAAACCACTCGGTTGGGTCAAAGATG
This sequence comes from Pseudocitrobacter sp. 2023LY-00077, assembly GCF_055796175.1. NCBI lineage: Bacteria > Pseudomonadati > Pseudomonadota > Gammaproteobacteria > Enterobacterales > Enterobacteriaceae > Pseudocitrobacter > Pseudocitrobacter sp. 2023LY-00077. Next base: position 48 of record NZ_JBSPEI010000038.1, read on the forward strand.
CGATGCGTGAATCGTATGACGCCTGCCGCACCGCCATGCTTCAGGCTGGCAACTCTCCGGCAATTCCGGATGGTTGGATTAATTGCAGCGAGCGAATGCCGGAAACGCACACGCCTGTATGGTGTTTTGGCAGCATACCTGAGGTATCAGGTAAAGAGTTTGGGTTTGAGGGATGGCTAACGATGGGTGGTTTTGTAGCGGAGAATAACAGTTCTTCTCCTGGTAGTTGCGAGAAGGCCATTGTCACCCACTGGATGCCACTGCCAGCAGCACCGCAGCAGGAGGCCGCTGAATTATTACGCGGACGATCATCAAGTAACGCAAGAATTGTTGAGTGCGTTAAGAATGAGGTTCCAAATGGCTAAGACAGCAGCAGAACGCAAAGCCGCGCAGCGTGCCCGCCAGTCTGCCGACGGTAATCGCAAGGTTGAGTTGCGCCTCGACGCGCAGGAACTGGAAATGCTGGAGCGGAACTGCGCCGCCCGGCGCCCTGGTCGTGCGCCGTATGAAATGGGTGAGTACATTGCGTTGCTGATCCGCCAGGATGATGCCCGCGCTCGTGGTCGCATCAAGTCCATCAGCGCCAACCGCTGCGGGAAATGCGGTGATTCACTGCCGGTTGATTCGTGCCCGTGCGACGGTGATTCGCAATGCTGGGTTACGCGCGGCTGGCACGAAACAAAATTAGCTGTGTGACATGTCACGGTATATTGACTAATTCGCCGCATGATTATACTGTTTAAATGTACAGTGTTTTTATGCGGGGTTCCATCATGGGTTTTCCATCTCCGGCGGCTGACTATACAGTCCGCACGTTAAGCATCGATACTATCTGCCAGATAAGCGCAAACAGCCTGGTTATCGAAACAACATCAGGGTGCGCGGTAATCAACAGGTCTATGCGACCAAAGCCTCGCGACCTCGTGTTAATTGACCTTTGCGGTAAAAGTCATTTCGCCAGAGTCATGGGCGAATCACTGATAACGGATGACGGCGAGGCAATCGAGGGTGACGCTCTGGATGATGTTACCGTTGCTGGTGTCGTGACGTTTATTATCAATCGCGCATCCGGCGCAGATCATGATGACATTCCAGTTATGTAACATCCTTGCCACCATGTTAGTATTACCAAAATGGTAATTATTACTTTGGTGGTAACCAATGCCAGCGGAACTAAAACCACACAAACGCAAATCAACGCAGTATAAGCCTCTTACAGCGATGCAGGAGGCTTACTGCCAGTCCTACATTAAGTCACCTGAAAATCAGTCACAGGCTGCGATTGACGCAGGATTTTCGCCTAATACGGCAGCCGTCAAAGCCAGCGTGATGATGCGCGATGAAAGAATACAGAAACGGATTGCCGAGTTGATGGAGGAACGCAACAAGCGGAATCGCGTCAGTGCTGATTACGTCCTCATGCGCCTGGTGGAGATCGACCAGATGGATGTTATCGACATCCTGAACGATGACGGCAGCCTGAAGCCTATCCGCGAGTGGCCGAAAATCTGGCGTACCACGCTAAGCGGATTTGACCTTTCATCGACCATTATGAACATGAACGAGGACGCGATAGAGACCATCCTCAAAAAAATCAAATGGCCGGACAAGGTGAAGAACCTCGAGCTAATTGGTAAGCACGTCGACGTCAACGCGTTCAAAGAACGCCTGGAGGTTTCCGGCACAGTCACCATTGCAGATAAAATGGCGAAAGCGCGTCGCCGCGTCAAAGAGTTGGCTGGTGGTGAAGAATGACAGCCGCAGCCATGTCGCCGGAAGAGCAACTCGTCGAGGATATTGCCTCGTTCACGTATGACCCGCTGGGCTACGCGCTGTATGCGTTTCCGTGGGGCGAGGATGGCACCGAGCTGGCACACGCCACCGGGCCGCGTAAATGGCAGGCTGACGCGTTCCGCGAGATACGCGATCACCTCCAGAATCCAGCTACCCGACACCAGCCGCTGATGCTCGCCCGCGCATCCGGGCACGGTATCGGCAAATCTGCTTTCATCTCGATGCTCATCAACTGGGGCATGTCCACCTGTGAAGACTGCAAGGTGGTGGTGACCGCCAACACCGACAACCAGTTGCGCACCAAGACCTGGCCGGAAATAATCAAATGGTCGAACCTGGCTATCACGAAAGAGTGGTTCACCTGCACAGCTACCGCGATGTACAGCAACGACTCAGGGCACGATAAGCGCTGGCGCGCTGATGCAATTCCGTGGTCTGAGCACAACACCGAGGCATTCGCCGGGCTGCACAACGAGCGTAAGCGCATCATCGTGGTATTCGACGAAGCATCGAATATCGCGGATCTGGTGTGGGAGGTTGCCGAAGGCGCGCTGACTGACGAAGACACAGAAATTATCTGGGTGGCGTTCGGGAACCCGACACGAAACACCGGGCGTTTCCGTGAATGCTTCCGCAAATATAAACACCGCTGGAAGTGCGCGCAGATTGACAGCCGCACCGTGGAAGGAACGAATAAACAGCAGTTGCAGAAATGGGTGGACGACTACGGCGAGGATAGCGACTTCGTGAAGGTCCGTGTGCGCGGGATCTTCCCTGACGCATCTGAACTTCAGTTTATCCCTACCGGCCTGACTGATGCCGCCATGAAACGGGTGGTGACATCCGCACAGGTGGCGCATGCGCCGGTGATTATCGGTGTCGACCCGGCATACTCCGGCGTGGATGATGCGGTGATTTACCTCCGTCAGGGGCTGCACAGCAAAGTGCTCTGGACCGGCAATAAGACCACCGACGATCTGATTATGGCGAAGCGTATCGCAGACTTTGAAGACCAGTACCAGGCTGACGCGGTATTCATCGACTTTGGTTACGGCACCGGGTTGAAATCAATCGGTGACGGCTGGGGCAGGACATGGCAATTAATCCCGTTCGGCGGCGGCTCGACAGACCCGCAGATGCTCAACAAGCGCGGCGAGATGTTCAATGCCTGTAAGACATGGCTAAAAATTGGCGGCATGCTGGATGACCAGGAAACAGCGGACGACCTTTCTGCTGCCGAGTACAAGGTGCGTGTGGACGGGAAAATCGTCATTGAGCCGAAGGAAGATATCAAAGAGCGGTTAGGGCGCTCTCCTGGCAAAGGAGATGGCCTGCTGTTGACGTTTGCATTCCCGGTTGCAAAGCGTATTCGGATACCTGGGCAGCATAACCAACAAGGTAAGGCGCTGACCGATTACGATCCATATGCTTAACCGCTACTGGGGATAATGGTGGCAATATCCGCTGGTGGGGATAAAGCAAAGCCCGCGCATCGGCGGGCTGATTGTGACATGTCACGGTGTTACTTAACCAGAGATGCTGCGTACTCGATAAGGTAGAGCTTTGGCGCGATCCAAATCTTCAGCCAATCAAAATTAAACCAGAAACATATGAACAAAATTAAACCAGCAACACCACCAAAAACTGTCCACAAAATACAAATGGTATCGCCTGCATCGTCAAGAGGTCCATTAGCTACCTTTTTTATCGCTTTAACAGATGACCATGCGTAGAAGGAAAGAAATGCCAGAATAAACGCCTGAAAGAGCGCAGATGAAGCAGCGTTCCAAAGCAATAGTTGATGCACTACATCAGGAATTTGGGCCTGGCTAAAGCTAACGGCTGAATCTATACCATTACTGGCCTTTTGCAGTAGGTCCACGAGAATTTTATTCGCTTGTTCGTTCATGGTTATCACCTTAAAAAAATGCCCGGACGAACCGGGCGAACTGGAAGCAATGAGGGTGCCTTCCTTGGCTGTCACGGGTTTTACAGAACAACGTCATCGAGATGGCGCTCTGCTGTAAAAAGGGCGGTGGTCGATAAGTGGGAGAACTATCGCCACCGCCAATAACTACACAGCAATGGTACTGAGTATCACGGTCCTAAGGCGTGATGAGATTGTGGCGGTGGTGCCTCCACCTGCCGGTTCAGCCAGTTCCGGCGACGTTACACCATCAAGAAAACATTCATTTTTAAAGTTGAATGATTTGGCTTCGTCGCGTGCGCATAGCCGCAATTGCCACAACGCTGAGAACTTTCCTGCCAGTTGCACTCATTCAGGTGGAATGCAAAAGGTGGTGCCTGAAAAGCTCTCATCGTTGTGTGCTGGGATGATGCCCAGCTTATCCAGCGCCTTTACTTTTAATGCCAACGTCTATCTGCGCTACTCCGGCATCCTCGTCTCTTCCGAGGTGTCACACCGTATCGCCACGATGGTGAGTCGCCCTAGTCCGAAGTGCTGAGACGGCTTGCACATTCCGGCTACCCGGGAAGTCATTTAGCAAGGAACTCCCGGACCGCTACGCCACATGTGCCAGATGGCGAACTGCTCACTACGTCACATCAATTACCTAAAAGGTAATATCTACATCTATTTGTGTCAATATCCTACGCTAAATAAATCATATGTGGTTAAATTGGTAATAATTTAATTGCGTACGGAGCATCAGCTATGTGTATCGGCAGCAAGCCATCAGTGCCAGCAACGCCAGAAGTCCAGGCAGCACCGCAGGAGCAGGATGCAGCCGTGGTTAGTGCGCGTGACGATGAAGAACGCCGCCGCCGTGCCGCAGCAGGTCGCAACTCGACAATGCTCACCGGTGCCCAGGGCGATACTTCCGCCGCCAATACCAGCGGTAAAACGCTTCTCGGTCAGTAACGGAGTCTGAAGAGATGGCGGAAACCGAAAAAGAGCGGCTGCTGAAGCAGCTTGCACAGCTGAAGAATGAGCGCACATCGTTCGAGCCGCACTGGCGCGACCTGAGCGACTTTATCAATCCGCGCGGTTCCCGCTTCCTGACGTCTGACGTTAACCGTGATGACCGTCGTAACACCAAGATTGTCGATCCTACTGGTTCACTGGCTCAGCGCATTCTGGCCAGCGGCATGATGTCTGGTATCACCAGCCCGGCGCGTCCGTGGTTCAAACTGGCAACACCTGATCCGGATATGATGGATTACGGCCCGGTGAAAGTCTGGCTGGAAATCGTACAGCGCCGCATGAACGAGGTGTTCAACAAGTCGAATCTGTACCAGTCATTGCCTGTCATGTATGCCAGTCTTGGTACTTTCGGTACCGCCGCAATGGCTGTGCTCGAAGATGACCAGGACGTGATCCGCACAATGCCTTTCCCGATTGGCAGTTACTACCTGGCGAACAGCCCGCGCGGCAGCGTCGACACATCATTCCGACAGTTCTCCATGACTGTGCGCCAGCTGGTGCAGGAATTCGGTCTGGATAACGTAAGCCAGTCAGTGCAGGGGATATGGGCAAATGGTACGTATGAAGCGTGGATCGAGGTAAACCACTGCATCACGCCAAATATCAACCGCGACAGCGGCAAGCTGGACAGCAAGAACAAGCCGTTCCGCTCTGTTTATTTCGAGACTGGCGGCGACGCCGACAAACTGCTGCGTGAATCTGGCTTTGATGAATTCCCTATCCTGGCGCCACGCTGGGAGGTTAACGGCGAAGACGTTTATGCGTCCTCCTGTCCGGGCATGCTGGCGCTTGGTCAGGTTAAGGCTTTGCAGAAAGAACAGATCCGTAAAGCACAACTGATCGATAAAGCCACTAACCCGCCGATGGTTGCTCCATCACAACTTAAAAATCAGCGCGTTTCTCTGCTGCCTGGTGATGTGACTTACCTCGACGTAATGACCGGGCAGGACGGATTCAAACCTGCATATCTGGTTAACCCAAATACCGCCGACCTGCTGGCTGACATTCAGGACACTCGCCAGACCATCAACAGCGCCTACTTTGTCGACCTCTTCATGATGCTGCAAAACATCAACACCCGTTCTATGCCGGTGGAAGCAGTGATCGAAATGAAGGAAGAGAAGCTTCTGATGCTGGGCCCGGTGCTTGAGCGCCTGAACGATGAGGCGCTGAATCCGCTTATCGACCGCGTGTTCTCCATTATGGTGCGCAAGAACATGCTTCCGCAGCCACCTGACGTAATGCAGGGGATGCCGCTGCGCATCGAATACATCTCCGTTATGGCGCAGGCGCAGAAATCTATCGGCCTCACCAGCCTGTCTCAGACCGTTGGATTCATCAGTCAACTGGCACAGTTCAAACCTGAAGCTCTCGACAAGCTCGACGTGGATCAGGCTATCGACGCGTTCTCTGAAATGTCCGGCGTATGTGGGGCGGTGATCGTTTCTGCACTGTGAGGGGTATGGGGAAGATTGTCGGAAAGGCTGATGAACAGCGGGGTTGGGGAGATTTTAAGGTTTTGCACTACAAAAATGAAAATGACAAAAAATAGCTATTTTTGCGTTTAATTTTGCATTTGTTTGTTAGTGTTTAGATCTGGTTTAAATACGGTTTAAACATAGTTTGATGTCAGACAAGGTCCTGTAAAGCCAGGGAGTACATAAGAGAGTAACTCGTGCCTACCCGGCCTTCTTGTCGTTTTCAGCTAGGCCTGGCTTCGATGTGTCCTCACCAGTCGTAAATGTCCCTTTTTTCAGTTGCTCATTCAGGCGTATTAATCTTTCCTTATCCTCAGTGGACAACGTCTCCCAGGCTGAATCACGCTCATTCTCTTCGGAGAGTTTTTCTATCACTCCATTTGCACCGATTTTCATAAACAGGTTAATGAGATTCGCTCTTTGCTGAGGCGATAAAGCTTCGTAAATCATTGACCAAGCCACATATAAATGTTCATCGTTCTGTTTTGACGATGGCGCAGGTGAGCCTGTAAATGCGACATAAGTTGATCCGTTATCTTTCAGCTTAAGCGCCTCTGCACTATCCAGCTTTCCTGTATGCGCTTCATCAAAACATATTCCGGTAGCAAGCCATTCAACGGGCACGCCTTCCACATGTGATATCTTTACTGCCACATTGAGTGATGGCTCAGTTCCACGGGTGAGGTAGTTATTCAGTGTCGAAAATGCCAAGCCCCAATCTGCAGCTGCTGAACGCACCGTCCGCTGCCCTATAAGCATTCGAAGACGTGAGGCAATACTTTCTTTCCCGTCATCACCAATAGCAAAACTACTTTCTTTTTCCTGTTTCATTTTCTTTTCCTGTAACCAATTGATTTTCATGATTGTACTCATGAAGACAAGCCGCAAACTCATAAAGACAAAAGAAAGAGGTTTTTTTGCTTTACTTGTATCACAAGTGGATCAATACTTATCCCAACGGATAACCCGCACGGATTATCCGCACGGTTAACTTTTTAGGGTAATCGAAGTATGGAAAGAAATGAAGTACAGCGTGACTGGCATCGCATTGATATTGTCGCCGAACTCCATAAGCGTGGCGTCACTATGCGCGGCCTTTCCGCCAGCGCGGGACTCAAACCCGACACGCTGAAAAATGCGCTGGCACGTTCTTATCCCAAGGGTGAGCGCATCATAGCGAATGCTCTCAATTTAGAACCGGCATTAATCTGGCCAAGCCGTTACAACAAGGACCTGTGACATGTTCGTGACTGTTAACGAATTAGTTGGTGTCCCCGGATTGCCAACAACTCAGCAAGGACTGAGATACAGCCTTAAAAAAAGTGCAGGCAACTCCCCTGAACTGGTTCGCAAGCGTGCTGGCAGTAAGGCTTTCGAATATCACGTCGATTGTCTCCCTGAACAGGCACGCGAAATAGTCAAAGCCCGCCATTACCGCGAGGTGCTTAAGCAAAGCGGTTGTGCATCTACACCTGCTATGCCGAAGCGTGAGGTCACTACTTCTCGTGATGAACTTACGTTGCTGCGCCAGTGCCCGG
>NZ_JBSPEI010000039.1:0-7148 GCF_055796175.1 Pseudocitrobacter sp. 2023LY-00077
GTATCACGCTGGGTCGCAATAATTCTGGTGAAGTCCCGCGCAGCGGAACCGGTGCCAGGATGGTATCGGCCGGTCGCGTCTTCGGGCGCGATCAGACCCGGGGAGGTAGCTTCTGATGATGCTCATTGCCGACATTGAGGCCGCAATTGTCGAACGACTCCGACAGGGACTGGGGCGTCTGACCTGTAACGTCGGGTCTTACGGTGGCGAGATGGATGGCGAGCCTGCCGAAGTCATACGCCAGCTTCCCGGCGTATGGGTGACCTTCGGGGGGATTCAGAAGACCGAACGTACCGGCACATCCCGTAATCGCTTCATGGCCCACGGGCGGTTTGTTGTGATTGTGGGCGACCGCAGCGTGCGCAGTGAAGCAGCGTCACGCGTGGGGGGGCCGCTGCTGGAAGAAGTCGGTACTTACCGGATGGTTTCTGCCGTTCGCCGCCTGCTCTCCGGGCAGGATATGGGGCTGACCATCGATCACCTGGTTCCGGGGCGGGTTCGCACCTTGTTCAATACGCAACTGGAGAAGCAGGCATTCTCCGTCTTTGCCTGTGAGTTCGATACCAAATGGGCAGAGGCTGCGCTGGAGAACGGCCTGTTCCCGCTGGTTGATGCGCCTGCTGGACACGATGACAGCCTGTTTGTTCCTTATAAAGGAAGAACCAGCCCTGATGACCCGGACTGGTTACGCACAAAGCTGATTTATGACCTGAAATCGCCGGACAGCGACGATATTGCAGAGGACATGATTAACCATGAAAAAGATTAGCGTCATTGCGGTAACGGGCATCAATGTCCCCCGCGAAGATAACGCCCGCCGTTACATCACCGATGCGGCAGCGGTTCTGGTGGACGATACCGCTTATTACCGTCGCCAGATTCGTGCCGGTGATCTGATTATCAGGAATGAGGCCCCCGGGCCTGAAGCAGCAGCGGAACCTGCTACCGCCATTCCTGCCCAAAAAGCCACTGCGCCGGCCGCTGATAAAAAACCAGCCAAAGCAGCGGCCGAACCGGCTTCAGATGCCAGTAAAAAGGACGCCACGGAGGTAGATAATGTCCAGTCCTAACATCAGCTTTGACACCATCGGGAGCAACCGTAAGCCCGGACAGTACATTGAATTTAATACCCGGCTGGCGGTTCGAACGCTTCCGGGAAATACCCAGAAAGTGCTGATGCTTGCCCCTATGCTGGATACCGGCACGGCTGAACCGCTGACCATTCTGGATATTTTTTACGATGACCAGGCAGCAACTTACTTTGGTCGCGGTTCAGCGGCGCATCAGATGGCCACCGATGCTATCGGTGCCAATGCTTACCTGCAGCTGCAGATGATTGGTATCCCGGATGCCGATACGGCAACAGCCGCCACCGGGAAAGTCGCGATTACCGGCCCGGCAACCTCTAATGGCACGCTGAGTGTATCGGTCGGTGGTACGCGTATTGATGTCGGTGTTTCCAATGGTGATACCGCTAATGAAATTGCAAACACGCTGATTTCAACTCTTGCTCAGAAGACAGCACTTCCTGTGACCGCAGAACTGTCAACGGAAGTGGTTGAAGGTGAAGACGACCCGCAGCCAGTCAACGGTGTCGTTGTTCTGACCGCCCGCCACGCGGGGACCTATGGTAATGACATTGTCATCAAAGCGACCAGTACTGCCACAGGCACCACGGCATCAGTAACGGAAATGTCTGGTGGGAATGTAGACCCGGACATTGCTCCGGCACTGGCCGCCGCATTTGCTGCTGGCCACAACATCGTCGTGAGCCCGTTCTCCACCGATGATGCGCTGACGGCGTTGCGCGATCATCTCGATAATGTCAGCAATGCAATGGAGCAGCGCGGGGCCATCGGCGTGGGCGGCTGGCCTAAATCACTTTCCACCGGCACCACCCTGAGCGCATCCCTCAATGAGGGACGAATTACGCTCGGTTGGCATAACGGTTCGGCGAAAACCCCGGCTCAGATTGCAGCGGCCTATGCGGCTGTCATCGCAAGCGAAGAGGACCCGGCCCGCCCGCTGAACACACTGGCTATGTCGACGCTTGATGTCACTGCCCTCGAAAATCGTCCCGGCCGCACCGAGCAGGAAAACGCCCTGCGAAATGGTCTGACGCCGTTTGAAATCGGCCCAGGGGATAAGGTTCAGATTGTCCGCGCGATCAGTACCTACACCAAAAATGCGCAGGGTGTAGATGATGTTTCGTTACTGGATATCACAACCATCCGCACACTGGACTATGTACGTAAAGCCTGTCGTGAGCGTATCGCGTTGCGGTTCCCGCGTGACAAGCTGAGTTCACGAACGCCACCGAAGGTGCAGAGCGAACTGCTCGATGTGCTGATTAAGCTGGAAGAGCTGGAGATTATTGAAGAGGTTGAAGCCAATAAATCCGGGCTCATTGTGGAGCGTGACTCACAGGACAGCAACCAGCTGAACGCCCGTATCCCGGCCGATGTAGTGAATGGTCTGCATGTATTTGCAGGCGTGATTGACCTGCTACTGTAAGGAGAGCTGAACAATGGCACTTGAAGAATATGTCGGCGCGATCGTCATGGAGGTCGACGGCCAGGAAATTGAGGTCACCGACCTGAAAGAAGACGTCACCACCGGGCGCAAGCTGGTCAAGACCATGAACCGTACCGGGCGTGCAAAGGGATTCTCCCGTGGTATTGAGGAAATTCAGTTGACGGTGACGGTGGTTATCCCGGCATCCGGCGATCTGAACTGGGGCGCGATTGAAGGGGCCAAAATCACCCAGTATCCGCTTAACAGTACGGGTAAACGCATCTCTTACCTGGATTGTTTCAGCACCCAGGCAGGGGCTCAGTATACAGTGGATAACGAAGCGAAGCGCGATATCACAATGAACTCGCTGCGACGTGTGGAGGAGTAAAAGTATATGGAAAAGCACCAACTTTTATATGGTGTTCAGGCTGGCGATAAAGTGCATTACGACTTCATCGTCCGCCTGCCGGTGGTGAGCGATACCATTGAAGCGCTACGCCTGACAGACGAAGCCTGTGGCACGACTGATGGTGCAGCGGCAGGTATGTACTACCGCGTTGCTGTTATGGCTGAAGCGCTGGAATCGCTCGGCGACCTGTCCAAAGGAGACATCACGCCAGAACTGCTGCTGAACGGGCTCAACGACGATGATTTCGACATCATTGATGCGCAGATCGAAGCTATTAAAAAAAAGCGGATGCGTTTGAACAGCGACTTACCGGATACCGCACCCTTATCCTCGCCCTCGGACGATACGGCATAACCGGGCAGCAAATAGGCGCGATGACCCGTCCAGAACTGGACGGGTTTACCGAAGCACTGGCCCGCCTGCACGGGAAAAAATCCGGCACAACCACCACCAAAACCACCCGCACTTTGAAATCCCGGCGTAAAAAGAAACCTAAAGGGAAGTAACTATGGCCCGTAACCTCCAGCTTGCACTCTCTCTTCTGGCGCGTGATGGCGCATCAAAGGTCATTCGTCAGGCGTTTCAGAGCATTGTAAAAGATACGAAGGCGACGCAGAAAGCCAGCGATGAGCAGGCAAAAAGCCAGGAGCAGAACAGCTCCCGGGCTATTAAAGCCTCCCGTAGCCTTCAGGATGAATACCGACGCGCCAGCTCCGCGCGTTCCACGCTGGGCATCCGCTCCGAGCGTGAAATTCAGCGCGAAATTAACCAGACTATGGCGGCATATAACCGTCTAACCCGGTCAGGAACGCTATCTGCCAACGAGCAGTCCAGGGCCTTCCGTTCAATGACCGAGCGTGTCAGCCAGCTGCGTACTGAACTGGTCGGCGTCAATAACTCAATGACCCGTATGCAGCGTTTTAAAGGCGCTTTATCAACTGCTGGTGCAGTGGCTGGCGGGCTGACAGCTGCCGGGATGGTCATCAAGGACCCGGTACAACGGCAAATGGCCTTTGAATCTCGTAATGCCGAGATAGCGAATACCGCCTACAACGAACTTCCCGCACCTGAGCGCATAAAGAAAATCCCTGTCATTAACGACACAATTAAAAATGCGGTGCGTTATGGTGGTGGTACACCTGAGGCGGCTCAGGAAACGCTTAATGCGTTATTTGCAGGCGGTCTCGATGATAAGACAGCAATGAAAATATTGCCTGATATCACACGCTATGCGACAGCATCTGGAGCAAACCCTCAGGACCTGGCAAAAATAGGCATAGGTGCAATAAAAAACTTTGGCATTGATATGCGTGACTTACCTGCCGTATATGATAAAGCGATTCGTTCCGGTGAGAATGGCAAATATGAACTTGCAGATATGGCAGGGTCATTACCGCTTACATTAACGAAAGCAAACGCAGTTGGTATGTCAGGCCTAAAAGATTTAGATGTGGTTCTGGCCATGTTACAGGCGAATGCTGAAACTGCCGGGGATAATAATGCTGCATCAACCAATGTAAATAACCTCTTTGATAAATATACAAGTGCAGATACGCAAAATGCATTAAAGAATAAACGATTTCGAACAAAGGATGGTCGTCAACTCCAGTATGCTGACTACATGGCTGACCAAAGATTAAATGGCGAAAATGCGGCGGATGCATTTACGAATGCTGTATCGGGAATTGTATCGGCAGATAGTCGCGTAAAAAAACTCCGGGCGCAAGCTCAGAAATATAAAGGAACTGATAGAGAAAAGGATATTCTCGCAGCCCTGGATTTAGTCATCTCTTCAATAACATCAAAAATAGTTGCTGATTCACAAGCAAGCACGGCTTTAAAAACAAGTATTATGAAGAGAGACTTTGTCAAAGAACAAATATCAGGAACAGAAAATTCTGTTGGTGCAGGAGCTGCATCATACGATGTTGTCGCGTCAACAAATTCATTCAAATCCCAACAGCTTGAATCAGAGAAAATGTTCGCTGAACAAGATGCAATGAAGCCTGTCGCTGATTTATATGGTGACCTTGCTACCAAATTAACGGACTACGCAAAAGAATATCCTGAATTAACAACAGCCATTTCGGGAGCGACTACGGCAATAAAAGCAATGGCTGCAGCAGCTGTTGCTTTTGCTGGTCTGAATTTCCTGACTGGTGGCGGTATTAAACTGCCTGGTAGTCGTGGCCCTGGAGGCGTTACACCTCCGGGCGGTATAACTCCCCCGGGTACTTCATCTTTAGGGAAAATCTGGGGAGGGTTAACCCGGGGCGCGGGTAAATTATTAGCTCCTCTTGCTTTATATCAGGGAATGCAGGATGCACCTCTTGTTCACGTTGAACGAGGGGATGCTGATGCTCGTGCGCGTCTTAATAAGAATAATTACAGCAACAGTGAAGCCAGAATGCTGGATGCTGTGAAAGCCAGACCGGGGCTGCTTGATGCAGTTGATGAGATTAAGTCGTGGATACGGCCCCCTGCCGCACCGTCTGTTAACCCGGGAATGGACCAGGGCGATACAGAGGCCATCACCAGGGGGGCAGGCATTAAAGTACCAGCACCCGATAAATCTCAACCTTCGATACCCGGGTTGGCCAGTGATGATAAAACCTGGTCGAAATCACCGGCTACCATTGGACTTCAGAACGCTGACCCATCCACCATCGGCGTATCATCTTACCTGTTGCCACAGCAACAGAAGCCACAGCCTGTGACAATTACAACCAAAGTGATGCTCGATGAGCGTGAGATTGCTCAGGCAGTCAATAACTATAACGGTGAACAGTCCGTTCGTGGCTCCACAGGAGGTCCGCAGTGAGCTGGGAAGACTCTTTACAGGATGCCTCATTCAGGGGCGTTCAGTTTGATGTGATCCGTACCCGCGACAGCGCCAGCCGGGATATCGCGACCTATGAATACCCGTATGTGGATGGCGGCGATATTGAAGACCTGGGCCGGAAACCGCGTAACTGCCAGGTTGATTGCCTGTTCTGGGGTGATGATTACGATCTCCGCCTGCAGTCGTTTATCGCTGCTCTTGATACGCGCGGCTATGGTGAGCTGATCCATCCTGTTTTTGGTTCGATGCCTTATATGCAGTGTATCCAGTATCAGCTTTCACATGATGCGGAAAACGTTGATTACTGCGCGGTTGAGGTTGTTTTCCTTGAGGCAAAACCTAATGTGCCTTTTTTCGGCAGCGACTTTCCGCTGTCTCAGGCTGACATCATCTTCAACCAGGTACAGTCGGCACTTGCACAGGCCCAGACTGCGATTGATAACGCGCTCGCCCCCCTGAGAACGGCGAAGAAATGGATGCGCCGGGCGAAATCCCTGGCATCAACCGCGCTTAATATGGTGACCGTTCTGAAAGGTGAATTGACGGATTTTGTCAGCACCACTACTGACTTTGTTAATTATCCTGCCGCATTTATGAATGACTTGCAGAGTGCGTTAACACAAACATCATTGCTGTCTAAGTCTTCGGTGACCAACAATCCGGGTAGTTATGCCCGTTCCTCATCTGTGGCAGGTGCCGGCACATCAGCGGCAACATCCGCTGTTGCATCATCTTCTTCGGCAGGTTCCTCCGCGTCGTCCGCCGCACAGCTCTCCTCGGATGTCAGCGGCGTTGCGGGCATCATCATGGCTGACTGGAAAAACGGACGCACAGCGTTACAGGAAGTGGCTGTAATGCCATCAGGAATCGTTACCGGACAAACGACCGTCGCGGTGGCCGTTCCTTCCGGGTCTTCAGCCAGTGATATCACCGAGCTGGTGACGGCAGTGAATATACAGGTTGCGCTGCAGCTGGCGCTCGATGCCTCTGACATTCTGAGTGACAACACCATTATTGAGTTGCTCTCCCCGGATGATGTGGAGCTGATCGCTAACGATACGCGAACCGCTATCCAGACGGCCATTGACCAGACCCGAACCTATTTTTCCTCTGCCACTCAGGGAGTTAGCTCAGCGACTACTGCCAGCGGCATTACCTGGCAACCCGTAGTTAACAGTATGAAAAATATTGCTCTCAGCGTTCAGGAACTTGCCACCACCGTTATTACACAGCGTCCACCTCTGACCACCCGCACTGTCAAAGCAGACATGAATCTGCACCTGGTGGCTTACCTGTGGTATGGCGATTATTCCCGCGCGGCCGAGCTGCTGCGCCTGAATCCCACTCTGAGGGACCCGAACAACCTTAAATCGGGGGATATCC